>CAIVDG010000001.1 GCA_903904615.1 uncultured Acidimicrobiaceae bacterium
CGGAATCGATGGTTGCTGCTGACAGCATCTGGATCTCCTATGGGATGGGGGATAGTGACTCAGACGCTAGGAAAGAACTGTTTCCGTTCTGTTTCCGAATGGTGAATGGTCGCACAACGCAAACAACCCGCGCCGACCACTCCGTTGTGGTGACGCGGGTTGTCGCGAAAGGGAATCTGTTAGAGGCGTCCGCCGCTGAATTCTGGGTAGGCCAGAACTCCCATTTCGGGAAGGTCGAGACCGGCAATCTCGTCCTCTTCAGCGGAACGAATTCCACCCTTGGTCAGCTTGTTCTGAATCTTGAAGAAGCCGTAGGCGATGGGGAAGATGACACCAAGGATGACCACGACGCCAAGTGCTTGTGCACCGAGTTGGCCCCAGTCGCCCTTAATGATTCCTTCGATTCCCTTCGATGATGAACCGTTCCAGCCAGCTCCGTAACTTCCGTTGGAGAAGATGCCGACAGCAAGGGTTCCGAAGATTCCGTTCATCATGTGAACAGCAATTGCACCTACTGGGTCGTCGATCTTGAACTTGCGCTCAACAATGAAGACGGTTTCGATTGCCAACACTGCTGCAATCACACCAATGACTGCGGCTGCCCATGGAGCAATGAATGCACATGGAGCGGTGACTGCAACAAGACCAGCCAACATGCCGTTTGCCATCATGCCTGGGTCAGGCTTACCAGTGCGCTTTGTGATGTAGAACATCGCGGTGACGGCACCGAATGCACCAGCAATGGCTGTGTTAGTTGCAACTGTTGCGAACTGAACATCTGTTGCAGCAAAGGTTGATGCAGCGTTGAAGCCGAACCAGCCGAACAACAGAATGAATGTTCCAAGCATCGCCATTGGAATGTGGTGACCGGGAAGTGCACGTGGCTTGCCATCAGCACCGAACTTGCCAATGCGTGGTCCAACAACCAATGCGCCTGCAAGTGCGGCCACACCACCAACTGCGTGAACAACACCTGAACCAGCGAAGTCAACGTAACCAGCGCCAAGGCTCATGGTGTCCCATGTCTTTGACAACCAGCCGCCGCCCCATGTCCATGCTGCGAAGAGTGGGTAGTAAATGGCACCACAGAAGATTCCCCAAATGGTGAAGCTGCTCCACTTCCAACGCTCTGCCATAGAGCCGGTGGGAATGGTTGCAACGGTGTCCATGAAGGCCACCATGTAGAGGAACAAACCGAGCAGAGCTGGTGTGATGGTGCCAGATGACATTGCCCATCCACCCTGGAACAAGAAGATCCAGTTTCCGCTTCCAATAAGTGCTTCGCCTACTGGTTGTTCAAGGCCGATACCAGCAAAGCTGAATCCGCCAAATGCGAACGGGAATCCGACGAAGAAGAATCCGACGAATCCCAAACCAAAGATTGCAAAGTTTGTTGCAACAACGTGTGCTGCGTGCTTTGCGCGGCAGAAGCCAGTTTCAACAAGCGCGAAACCGGCCTGCATGAAAATAACCAGCATTGCGCCGATGACGACCCACAGAAGGTTGATCTGTGTGCCGAGGACTTGTACTTCAGATTGCATTGCTGCCCTCTTCTCCTGTTCGAATTCGGATGAGACGTGAGATGTCGGTGACCCAGACTTTGCCGTCACCGATTTTTCCTGTATTTGCTGAGGTGCGGATTGCTTCTACAACCGCATCTACTTCGGCATCGTCAACGACGAGCTCTAACTTCACTTTTGGCACGAAGTCGATTGCGTACTCGCTACCGCGGTAGGTCTCGGTGTGTCCGCCCTGACGGCCGAACCCCTTTACCTCCGACACGGTCATGCCCTGTACGCCTGCCGACTTCAGTGCGTCTTTCACATCGTCCACCTTGAATGGCTTGACGATCGCGGTGATCAACTTCACTGGATCTTGACTCCTTGTGTTTATGTCGCCCGGGGGTGACGTTTCGAGAGTCGCTATTGCAACTGGCAAAACCATACGGAGAAGAGATTTCGCAACTGTCGCCTAATTGTTTCGGGAATGTGGCGAGTTGGTAGGTGTGTGAACGCTGTGTAAACGGCTACGCCAACAGTGCGTTCACTCGAGCAAGAGCGCTGTCACTTATTTTTCGGCCGTGCCGAGTTGACACTTCGAACCTGTCGGCCACAGCACCATCTGATGTGGTGATTCGTGCGTGATGAACATTGATCTTTGCTCGCGCAAAGGCCGCAGCAACTGCCTGAATAAGTCCGGGCTGGTCGGTGCCAGCCACCGTCACCACGCTGTGCCACGGATGAGCATCGTTATCGAGAGTGAATGTGAGTGAGTTATTTGTGCCGCGCATGAGGCGGCGAGGGTCATCCACACGCTTGCGAAGTCGGCGCTCTAGTTCATACGACAACTGAGGTGCTTGAGGCCTCTGCTCACTTCGAACAATGAACGAGTCGAGGACTGCACCATCTGGCCATGTTGCGAGGTCTGCGTTCTTGATTTCCAAACCACGTTCTGCCAACACTGCACAGATACGTGCAAGTAATCCACGCATGTCTCGCGTAGCGATATCCACTTCCCATTCGTTTGGAACCGACGTGGGGTAAACACCAACGCGAACGTTACGTGGACGTGGTGCCGGCTCAACCAATGTCGCGTGCCGAACGAGCACTTCTGGCTCGTGCGCAAGTAAGTACACAGCCGCAGCATGA
>CAIVDG010000002.1 GCA_903904615.1 uncultured Acidimicrobiaceae bacterium
TGGGAAGAATGCTCGCGCACGCTTCGGCCGCCAGCATTAGAAGGAATGAAATACGAACGTCTCCGTTCGTACATTCGCGCAGCGCACCCCGATTGGAGCGAAGAAGCCATCGACGGCCAAATGCACAACATGGAACAGCTAGAAGATGGCACCATTCGCCCATGGCTCACCCTGGACCGCCATCTCACAATCTTGAAAGGTCTGTGGGAACACACGCCATCACAACTGTGGTCACACATTCCTGTTCCTGTGTTGTTTACACCTGCCGCAAAAGGCAACGACGCACATACTCAATCCAAGCGGAAGCAAATCGCGCATGCGTTGGAAACTCTTCCGCGTTCACGCGCCGAGTGGTTCGAACCTGCCGACCATGATCTACACGCACAATTCCCCGAACGATTCGCGGCCGTTGTTGACGACGCCATTAGTACAGGATTCTTTTCATGACCATTCCGCGCATTCTCACCATCATGGGCTCGGGCGAAACAGCACCCACCATGGTCTCTACGCACCGCGCACTCACTTCTCGTTTACCAGCACCAGCGAAAGCAGTGTTGCTTGATACTCCGTACGGATTCCAGGAAAACGCGCCTGAACTCGCACGAAAAGCAGTTGAGTATTTCAAGACATCAGTGAATGTTGACATTGCTGTCGCCGGACTTGTTCGCCTGCAGAACACACATTTACCCGCAGATCCTGTAGCTGTTGAACGCGGACTTCGATCCGTTGCCGATGCAACGTATGTCTTTGCCGGACCAGGGTCACCTACATACGCACTTCGTCAGTGGAGTGGCTCGCCTGTTGCGCAACTTCTCATCGACAAAATCACCAACGGTGGCATTGTCACGTTTGCATCCGCTGCTGCTCTCACTTTGGGCAAAGTAACCGTTCCCGTGTACGAGATCTACAAAGTCGGTCAAAACGTAGAAGTTCTTGAAGGCCTCGACATTCTCTCTGCCATTGGCCTGAACTGTGCGGTGATTCCCCACTACGACAATGCGGAAGGCGCCAACCACGACACGCGTTTCTGTTACCTAGGCGAAGCGCGACTGAACATGTTCGAGACGCTTCTCGACAGCGACACGTGGGTACTGGGCGTCGACGAACATACGGGCCTCATCATCGACCTAGATAACAGCACGGGAACAGTTGTCGGAAACGGCACTGTCACTATTCGTTTACGAGAGACATCGCATGTGTTCGCTACCGGCGCGGTCATCCCACTTTCCACATTGCAGAACCCGTGGTCTGCTTTGTCTGCGGACGGCGATGGTGCTCAACCAGCGACATCTGGCGAAACTTCCGCACAGAGTGCCACACCGGCAGTTCAACAGGCGGGGAACATCGCGCCAGTGGGAAGCCTCACCGAAGAACTTCACCTACGCCAAGCACAATTCACGGAAGCCATCAACAATCGCGATGCCGATGGTGCGGTTCGCGCCTGCCTCGCGCTTGAACAAGCCATTCACGACTGGTCTGCCGACACGCTAGATAGCGATGAATCGAATCAGTGCCGACTAGCGCTGCGCTCCATGATCTCTGCGCTTGGCGACGCCGCCGTTAGTGGTGTTCGTAATCCACGTGATGTTGTTGCCCCCTATGTTGAGGCCATGCTCACTGTTCGTGCAACCGTGCGCGCCGAAAAGCGTTACGACTTGTCAGATGTCTTGCGTGACGCATTTGTGAATATTGGGATTGAAGTGCGCGACACACCAAGTGGCGTGGAATGGGATCTTCGCACCGACCTTTAGACGTGATGCAAGTGTGCAATACGTGATCGGCCGCGAAGCCCCGTAAACGCATACACAACAATGAACATGGTGGTACCCACCAAGATGATTGTGGCGCTCGCCGAAGTGTCGAGGTGATACGAGAGGTACATGCCCAGCGATGCAGACACTGCGCCGATGATGGGAGAAATCCACAGCATTCGCGCAAACGAGTTCGTTGTCATTCGCGCAACCGATGCGGGAATAACCAAGAGTGCAGAAATAAGCAGTGTGCCAATGACTCGCATGGTGACCAAGATGGTGAGAGACAACATGGCCATCAAGAGCGCTTCGATCCACGCAACTTTCACGCCCGATGTTTGGGCGACTTCCGGATCGAATGTTGCAAACAAGAAATGGCGATACAAGGCGAAGATAATGACCGCCGTCAACACCGACACCGCCGAGACAGCGATGATGTCTGCAGTTTCAACACCGAGCACGCTGCCAAACAAAACGGCTTCAATGCTCTTCTTCGCCTGCCCATAACGATTCAACAATGCAAGTCCCAATGCGAAAGATGCAGTTGTGACAACACCAATTGCGGCGTCGGCACCAATGAGTTTGCGACGAGCGATACGCCCGATGATGACGCCAGATGCAACACCCCAAATGCCTGCTCCAACGAAATAGTTCAGCTGCATGACGGCCGATGCTGCAGCACCACCGAATACTGCGTGGGACAAACCGTGACCGATGTATGACATGCCACGCAATACAACGAAGACACCAAGAAGACCGCACAAAGCGCCTGCGAGTGTTGCAACAACGAGACCGTTGTTGAAGAACTGATACTCGAATGGTTCGAAGATTCCTGCTGCAAACATTTAAGCAAGCCCTCCCAGTCGACGAACCACTTCGGTATTGCCTTGGTCGAGAACAACGGGCATTCCACCGTGAATAAGAACTTCCATGGGGGCTCCATAGGTGCGCTCTAGAACATCGGAATTCAACACTTCAAGCGGTGGTCCGTCTGCAATGACATGCGTGTTCATGCAGACGAGTCTCGGCAAGTGTGCTGCAAGCCCGTTGAGGTCATGAGTGGTGAGCACAATTGACATTCCCTCGTCGTGCAAGTCGGCCAGCAAGTGCAGAACTTCGTGGCGAGTGCGAACATCGACGCCAGACGTTGGTTCATCTAAGACCAACAGCTCGGGGCGATGAAACAACGCGCGAGCAACGAAGACACGCTGTTGTTGTCCACCAGACAATTCGCGGATGTGCCGATTCTCTAATCCACCGAGACCAAGACGCGTCAGCACATCTATTGCGCCGTCGCGTTCATCTTGAGTGATACGCGGAAAGAATCGCCCTGCGGTGCGAGTCATGGCCACTACTTCAAGAACAGTGACGGGGAAATTCCAGTCGACGCTTTCTACTTGAGGCACATACCCCATGCGAAGGCCTGGCTTCTTGGTGACATGCCCCTCTACTGGTGTGACAGCGCCAAGAATGGCCTTGAGCAATGTGGTTTTCCCAGAGCCGGATGGCCCGACGATGCCGACGAAATCACCGCGATACAAGGTGACATGCGCGTCGTGAACAGCCACCGTTGAGTCGTACGCACAGGTGATGTGCGCGCACTCAACGAGGACATCTGCGGTCACTGCGCGTATGTCGCTTTGTCAGGAATTCCGGACTTCGTGTTGAACTTCTCAAGTGCCGATGCGTCGCCACCCAAGGCTTCCACCATGGTGACGTAATTGAACTTCATGAGATCAGCCCATGAATGCTCTTCGTCTCCTGGCTTACCCAGCAAGTCGTCGTCGCGCAATACATCGACGTAGCGAACGCCTGCCTCTTTGCCGATTTGTTCAAGAACGGGTGAAGGGAAAACCTCGCTGCCAAAAATCGCTTTTACCTTTTCGGTCTTCACCTGCTCGATGAGGTCTGCGATGTCTTTAGTAGATGGCTCTTCGAAAGACTGTGGCTGAATTGCACCAATGACTTGATACTTGAAGTGCAACGCAAAGTAGGCATACGCATCGTGATACGTGAGCAACTTGCGAGACTCTTCGGGAATAGTGGCTGATGCTTCAATCATTGCCTTGTCTAACCCTGTGATGATTTGAGTCATCTTTACGTAGTTGTCGTCGTACATGGTCATGTTTGAAGGGTCAGCTGCAGCCAACACATCGCGAATCACCGTGATCATGTTCAACACCATTGGTGGGTTGGTCCAAACATGTGGATTTGGTTTTCCGCCTTCTTCAGGAAATGAAAAATCGAATACCCAGTTGTTCTTCGGAAGAATTGCAGTACTTATCTCACACACTGTTGCGCCGGGGGCAACATTGGCCACCAAGTCAATTGTTGGATCTTCCAGACCAAGTCCGTTCACGAAAACCACGTCTGCCTTCTCGACAACAGCGGCAGCACTCGGAGGCGGCTCGTATGTGTGTGAGTTTGTACCTTCGGGAACGATTCCATTGATTTCCACATTGCCGTTACCCGCAATGCTTGCCACCAAACTTGTGATGGGCGCAACAGTAGAAACAATTCGCACTTTCCGACCAGTGATTGGCTTCGTGACAGTACACGCCGCAAGCGCCGCCTTCGACTCAGAATCATCAACCGTGGGGTCAATTGCTAAACCATCGGGTGGGTCGGTGATAACAACTGCCGGGCTACCCGAGTCGCTGGAA
>CAIVDG010000003.1 GCA_903904615.1 uncultured Acidimicrobiaceae bacterium
GGAGTAAGCGACAGAGCGAGAAACACCACATCGGCTCCCACGAGAGCGTTGACTAAGTCTTCTGTCCCTACAACCGTGTCTGCACCTTCTACATGTTCGACACTTCGTCGCACCACAGTGATGTTGCAATGAAATGGAATCAACAACCGAATAAGAGATTCAGTAATTCCGCCGCCGCCAACAATGGTGACCGCAGCATGCAACAAGTTGCGACCTACTGGCCCTGTCCATTCCTCTTGTCGTGCGTAGTTACCCACGTGTCGCATTCCCGCAAGAGCAAGCGCTAACGCATGTTCCGCAACCGGTTCGGCGTACACACCTTTGCCGCATGTCCACACTCTGTCGCTGTCGATAACAGGAAGGAAGTTTTCGATACCCGCGAAAGGAACTTGAACCCACTCAAGATGACCATTCTGCTCAATGAGGTTGCGAAGACCGTCTGCATCCTTTGCTGCGGTCCACACTGCAGCGCTTGCCTGCGATGAATCAACAACTGTTCCACCCCCAGCAACAACTGCATCGGTTACCCACTGCGGCGACGATGCTGGGGCAATAGAAATAAGAGAGCGATCTGACATGGTTTAGTGGCGCGAAGATCCGCTGGCAGCACGTTGCCGGCGAGATTCAAAGATAAGCCCCGCCACCATGATGGCGATGCTTCCGAAGAGAAGCATGCTGGCCAAAACGTTGAGTTGTGGCGGGATTGCAACTCGAGAGGCTCCGAAGACTTGTAGCGGGAACGTGACGAGTGAACCCGCATTGAAGAACGTGATGATGAAGTCGTCGATTGACAAAGCAAACGACAGCAACGATGCCGCGATGATGCCGGGAAGAATGAGCGGGAATGTAACTTTCCAAAATGCACGCCGTGGTGATGCACCAAGGTCCATTGCTGCTTGCTCCAGCGCCCAATCGAATCCGCGTATACGCGCCCGAAGGGTGACAGCAACAAAAGACACCTGGAACATGATGTGAGCGATGACCACAGTCATGAATCCACGTTCGACACCGCGAGCAAGGAACAATGTGGCCAACGACGAACCAAGAACAATCTCGGGAGATGTCATGGGCAATACAAGGAACAGGTTCACTGCCCCACTGCCTTTGAAGCGATACCGGCTGAGCGCAATTGCGATGAGTGTTCCGAGCAGCGTTGCGCAGACGGTGGAGACAGCAGCAACTTGCAAACTAACGATAAGTGCGTCGGTGAACTCGGGCTTGGAGAAAGGGTTGGCCCAGTTATCGAGAGTGAACCCTTGCCACACAATGTTGTACTTACCCTTCGGCTTATTGAAGGAGAACAGCACAATGACAACGATTGGTGCAAACAGATACAACAACCCCAATACAGCTGATGCATTAATGAACTTGCGACCAAGTTTTTGGCGAGAACTTTGTGCAGACGTCATACCAGATCATCCGTTCCCATGAACTTTGCATACACCAACACCGAACACGTGATGACTGCCATCAATACAAAGGACATTGCCGACGCAAGCGGATAGTTCAACTCGCGCAAGAACTGGTTCTGAATGGAGTTACCCACCATGGTGGTGCTGGGACTACCCAAGAACTGGGCATTTACGAAGTCGCCTGCGGCTGGAATAAACACCAACAGACTGCCGGCGAAGACACCGGGCAGCGATAACGGCAAGACAACGCGACGGAATGCTCCGCTGGCGGTGGTGTACAAGTCCATTGCGGCGTCGACGAGACGAACATCAATTTTTTCGAGACTGACATACAGCGGAAGAATCATGAACGGCAAGAAGTTGTATGTGAGGCCGCCAATTACCGCAGCGGGCGTATTCATGAGACGTCCGTTATCCATGATGTTTAGCCACTCAAGAGGTGCGTCTAAACGAAGTGTGTTCAACAGCGAGACCACTGGGCCACTATCGGCCAACAAGTTTTGCCATGCCAATGTTCGAATGAGATACGAGGTGAAGAACGGCACCGCAACAAGTCCGAGCAAGATTGTGCGGTACTTGCCGCCGCGAAACGCAATGACATACGCCAGTGGATATCCGATGAGCAACGTCAGCACAGTTGCAACCGCCGCGTAGACGAAACTGCGCGTGAACTGCGGAGCAAAGTCGGTTAGTGCCGTGCTGTAGTTACTCCACTCCCATGTGAAGTCAGGGAAAAAGTCGAATCGACTTTGTTTGCTGGACAAAGACATCTGAAACATGGACCACAGTGGCGCCAGAAAAAACAAACTGAGCCACAAGATGCCGGGCTTCAACAAGCCATAGGGCGCCAAAGCCCGTCGAGTTTCAAGACCACCCATAAACGCGGTCCATACCAAGACCACCACGCTGACCAACATGACCGATAACGCAACAAGACGCGTGGTTCCAGAAACCCATCCTGCACCAATAGACACAACACCTATGGCAAGTACCAGCATGACACCTAACCCCACCCATTCTGGGCGGGAGGCGAATCTCTGTTGCTGCTCGGTCACGTGAGCGTTATCACCCAGGCGCCCTAGGCGCCTGTGATTGCTGCGAAGCGCTCGTCGAACTTGGCTTCTTCTTCTTCGGACAATGCGCCCCAGCTCTGCAAACGCGAAATGGTTGCAGCATCGGGGAACAACAACGCATCTTCTGCAAGTGCAGCTGCGTCTCCACCCATGTTGGACAGTTCGTCTTGCACACCCTTCACAGGCGAGATGTATTGAACCGATGCAGTGATACGAGCAGCGTTCACGGGGTCGTAGACATAGTCCATCCACTTTTCAACGGCGGAACCATTCTCTGATCCGGCAACCCACAACATGGTGTCGTACCAGCTTGTGCCGCCCTCTTCAGGAACATAGAACTTGACGTCGGGATTGTCTTTCGACAACTGAAGAACGTCACCCGACCATGCGACGCAGGCAGCGAAGTTTCCTGATGACAAGTCATCGGTGTAATCGTTACCGGTGAAGGCACGAATTTGTCCGTCCTTCTTCGCTTTTTCAATCTTGTCGAAAGCACTGGCGGCATCGTCGAATGTCTTGATGCTGTCCAACGACTTTCCTTCGCTCATCAATACAAGACCCAAGGTGTCGCGCATTTCAGTGAGCATTCCGATCTTGCCCTTGAAGGCAGGATCAAACAGGTCTGCCACGCTCTTCAACTCACGGCCAGTGGTCTTTGCGTTGTATGCAATACCCGCGATTCCTGTTTGCCATGGCATCTGGTATTCGTTCTTTGCGTCCCATGATGGATTAGCGAGGTCGTCACGCAAGTTTTTGCTGTTGGGAATATTCGCCATGTTGATTTTTTGGGCCCAGCCCAACTGAATCCAGCGAGCGGCCATCCAGAAAGTTGGAGCAACGATGTCCGGATCAATTGTCTTGCCAGCAGCGAGCGATGGCTGCACCTTGGCGAAGTACTCGTTGTTGTCGTTATAGGCCTCGGTGTACTTGAGGTCGATGCCCGTTGCGCTCTTGAACAGCGCAACGGTCTCTTCGTCGATATACAACGGCCAGTTTTCGAACATGAGAGACATCGCTTCACTGTCTCCACTTCCGCCACCGCCACAGGCAGCAAGCAGCGCCGGCATAGACAAGGCACCTGCCCCGACCAGGCCTGAACGAACAAGAAAATCACGACGCGACAACGGTGTTCCGCGACCAGTGCTGTTCTTCTTTTGTGTTGCCATGTTGTGTCCTCCTAATGAGATTCTTTTGTAAACCTAGTTCGCCCCATTCGCCGAACGGGGTTAGAGCGCCGCCTCAATGCTGTCGACATTGGTGGTGGTGGAGCCCGCATTGTCGGGCCATCCGTCCAACAGATACGGCGCCGACTGGTGCCACGACAAAGTGACGGAATCGCCAGGTGCTGGCGTGACTCGCTGTGGGTCCACGGGCAAGACCGCAGATACCTCGGTGCCATTCACCATTCGGCCGACAAGACGAAGAGTTGCACCTTGGAAGACGGTGTCGGTGACGTCGATAGAGAGACCTGCCGCTGCGCCAAGGGATAACTGTTCTGGGCGAATCATGACAGTGACCTGGGTTCCGACAGAGAGAGAAACATTGTCGGCGCTGTTACCTGCCGACACAACAACTTGTGCCCCACCGGCAAGGTCGACTCGCGTGCTTCCACCGTCAGACGAAGCAATTGTTCCGGGCAACAAGTTGGCCGACCCAATAAACCCAGCGACAAACAACGACTCGGGACGAGAGTAAATGTCGAACGGTGCACCCACTTGTTCAACACGCCCCTCACTCATTACCGCAATTCGGTCGCTCATCGTGAGGGCCTCGCCTTGGTCGTGAGTGACGAAGACAAATGTGATTCCCACCTCACGCTGGATGCGCTTCAATTCAATCTGCATTGCTTCGCGGAGTTTGAGGTCGAGTGCGGCGAGCGGTTCGTCGAGTAAAAGTGCCGATGGATAATTCACCAATGCGCGCGCGAGCGCCACACGCTGTTGCTGACCGCCCGACAACTGAGCGGGTCGTCGAGAGGCAAAGTCTCCGAGACGTACGACATCGAGCATCTCTTGAACGCGACGAGTGACTTCCGTGTCGTTAAGTTTCTTGCTACGCGGTCCGAAAGCAATGTTGTCGAAGACCGACATATGCGGGAACAGGGCGTACTGCTGGAACACCGTGTTGACATTGCGTTTGTGTGGAGGAACATCGGAGACGTCTTCTCCTTCAAGAAGGATGCGACCCGATGTGGGTTCTTCGAACCCAGCAATCATTTTAAGTGTTGTGGTCTTTCCACACCCGGAAGGACCCAACATGGCGAAAAACTCGCCGCGGCCGATGGAGAAGTCGGCTTCGTGGACGGCAACGAATGACCCGTACTGCTTACGAACTTTGTCTAGCTGTACAACGGAATCACCGGTGTCCATACCACCTCCTTCGGTTTCGCATTTGAGCGTAACACTCCGACCCCGAGAATCGTGCCTCCGGTTCAGCTGTCGATGTTGGCCATGACGTGCTTAATGCGCGTGTAGTCATCAAGGGCATACGCAGACAGATCTTTGCCGTATCCCGACTTCTTGTAACCCCCATGTGGCATTTCGGCAACCAAAGGAATATGAGTGTTAATCCAGACGCAACCAAAGTCGAGATGCTTTGCCATGCGCATTGCTTTGCCGAAGTCACGAGTCCACACCGACGACGCCAAGCCGTAGTCAACTCCATTCGCCCAGCGAAGTGCCTCGTCTTCATCGCCGAATCGCTGCACAGTAATGACAGGTCCGAAGATTTCATTCTGAATCATTTCGTCTTCCTGGCGAAGATCTGCAACAACGGTTGGTTCATAGAAGTAACCGTTGCCGGATTGTTGAGAGCCACCAGTAACAACACGCGCATGTGACGGTGTTCGCTGAACGAAACCAGCAACGCGAGCGAGTTGATTCGCATTGTTCAAAGGCCCATACGACGCATCAACGTTGGATGGCCCGGCAGTCACTGTTGCGCTTGCGTGCTCTGCAAGTGCTGCGACGAATTCGGAATACACCTTCGGCCCACACACCACTCTCGTTGCTGCAGTGCAGTCCTGGCCCGCATTAAAGAATCCGGCTGCGGAGATGCCAGCTGCGGCGGCTTCAATGTCCGCATCGTCAAACACGATGACGGGTGCCTTGCCGCCAAGCTCTAAATGCACACGCTTCAAATTCTTTGCTGCTGCTTCAGCAACTTCCATTCCGGCTCGTACAGAACCCGTGATGGAAATCATTGAGGGGGTGTCGTGAGACACCATGGAACGACCAGTTTCACGATCGCCGCAAATGACATTCAAGACGCCCGGTGGCAAAAACTCTGCTGCAATTTCTGCAAGCAGCAATGTTGATGCAGGTGTCGTGTCGGACGGCTTCAGAACGACAGTGTTGCCAGCAGCTATAGCGGGAGCAAACTTCCACACTGCCATCATCATCGGGTAGTTCCAGGGCGCAACTTGCGCGCACACGCCAACTGGCTCACGCCGAATCATTGATGTCATGTTCGCCATGTACTCGGCCGTTGCTTTTCCTTCCAGCATTCGAGCAGCGCCAGCGAAGAATCGAATTTGATCCACCATTGGTGGGATCTCTTCACTCATGGTGAGCGCAACTGGCTTTCCCGTGTTCTGAACTTCACAGGCGACAATCTCTTCAGCACGCGCCTCAATGGCATCGGCAATGCGATGCAGTGCCAATGATCGCTGCGATGGTGTTGTTTGACCCCATGATTCAAAAGCCTTTGCAGCGACACTCATTGCCGCGTCAACGTCGGCTGACCCCGAGAGAGCCGCGTCTGCGTACTTTTGTCCCGTGGACGGATCGATGATGTCGGTGGTGCGTCCATCCGATGCCTCGACGTAGTTTCCGTTGACGAAGTTCTTGAAAGTTGCCATATGTATAAGGATTCCACATTTAGGCGGGGTGCGAAACTGTCACTGCACTTTTCCAGCAGAATGTGTCCATGACAGCAATCAGCACAATCGGTGTCCCCCGTGAGATAAAGACCGCAGAGGGCAGAGTTGCCATGACTCCTGATGGAGTCCGTGAATGCGAGCGGTTGGGTATCAACGTGTACGTAGAGACGGGTGCGGGTGAAGGGGCCTCAATTCCCGACAGTGACTATGTGGCCGCTGGTGCCGACATTGTTCCTACTGCCGCCGATGCGTGGTCACAGCAGATGGTGGTGAAAGTAAAAGAACCAAAGGCTGAAGAGTTTGGCTATCTGCGCAAAGACCTCACCTTGTTCACGTACCTCCACCTTGCGGCGTACCCCGAAGTAGCGAAAGCACTTCTTGCTGCAGGGACAACCGCCTTTGCATACGAGACCGTTCAGACGGACAACGGTGCGCTTCCCCTCCTTGCACCTATGAGCGAAATTGCGGGTCGCCTTGCGCCACAAATGGGTGCGCACTTTCTTGAACGCACACACGGAGGTCGTGGAGTATTGATGGGCGGCGCACCCGGAGTTCGTCCCGCACGCGTCGTCGTTCTTGGCGCAGGCAATGTTGGTTGGAACTCAGCATGGATTGCCGCAGGCATGGAAGCAGAAGTTGTTCTTATTGACAAGAACCTCGATCGACTTCGTTATGTCGATCAGATACATCGCGGGCGCATCATGACAGTGGCGTCAAACCGTGGCGCAATAGAACGCAGTGTTGCCGATGCTGATTTAGTCATTGGCGCAGTTCTGGTAGCGGGAGGAAAAGCACCAATCGTCATGTCTGAAGAGATGGTGAAATCGATGAAACCTGGTGCCGTCATTGTGGACGTTGCAGTGGACCAAGGTGGCTGCATTGAAACAACTCGGGAAACAACACATACCGACCCCACGTACGTTGTTCACAACGTGGTGCACTATGCGGTGGGCAACATGCCAGGCGCAGTGCCACACACCAGTACATACGCGCTCACCAACGCAACACTTCCCTACCAAATCGACATCGCCACGCACGGCGCTCGCATCTCTATGGAGAAGAACCCAGCACTACTGCACGGATTGAACACGCATCACGGCCAGGTCACTTACAAAGCAGTAGCCGATGCCCTTGGCGTGCCCTTCGCTCCTGCGACAGAGGCGCTCGCGTCCTAGGGTGAGTGCATGGCCACTCGCGTTGACGAACTCTCCCTGCCAAAACTCGACTTCTTCCTAGGTACCAATAGAGAAGACCGTCGAAAGGTCTTGCGTGACACTGCCAAGAATTCCTGGCTCGCCAAGACCGACATTGGGTACACCGTTCTCACCTACGACACCATCATGGGTGTTCTGCGAGACAAGAGATGGCATTCCGCTACAGGACTCGGTGCACAACTTCAAGGGATCACAAACCCCGAGTATCTGAATCGACGCCGCAGGGTCTCCATTCTGAACGCTGAGGGCGAGGTACACGTTCGTCTTCGTCGATTGGTAGCGCCAGCGTTTTCACCACGAAGCGCAGACAGGCTTCGCCCCTTCATGCGTGATGTAGTGAACGAACTTATTGACCCACTTGCCACGAAGGGCTCGGGCGAGATTGTTCAAGAGTTGTGCGAGCCCTACCCCATTCCCATTATTTGTGAACTGCTTGGGGCACCAAAAGAAGATTGGCAATCTTTCAGCCGATGGGCCACCGATGTACTGCGTGTCTTCAGTGAGAACTTGGTCAACGAACTTGATCTCATCATGAAGGCTCAAGACGAAATAAACGCCTACACGCGCAACCTCATTGAGCAACGCCGTTCCGTCCCACGCGATGACTTACTCACAGACCTCATCGCTGCCGAAGAAGAAGGCGACCGACTCACTGCTGAAGAGCTTGAAATGATGGTGGAAGCCGTCATTATTGGCGGAACCGACACCACACGCAATCAACTTGGGCTGGCACTTGTTCTGTTCGCCAACAACCCAGAGCAATGGAACATCTTGCGTGAACGCCCCGAATTGGCACCACGAGCCGTTGAAGAGGTCATGCGATATCACGGCGCGGTAGGCGGAACAGTTCGCTTTGCATCAGAAGACATTGAATACAACGGTGTCATGTTCCCTCAAGGCACAATCATGAGCACATCGATGGGCACGGGAAACTTTGACGATTCAGTGTTCCCACAACCAGACCTGTTTGACATCACTCGTGAACCAGTGGGTCAACCACAATTGTCTTTCGGTGCCGGAATCCACTACTGCTTGGGCGCATCGCTTGCGCGAGCAGAACTTCAAGAAGCCTTCATTACATTGTCGCAACGAATGCCAAACCTTGCGCTGAATGGCACAGTGGAATACAAACCCACTGGTGTCGGAATTTTCGGGCCAGCGTCACTTCCTGTGACGTTTACTAAAGGGCACTAGTCGCAACAACTGTCGCGCCAGCCGCACGAAAAACACTTGAAGTGCGCATGTTCAGGAGTGAGTGAACCGCCACACAACGGGCATTCAGGAAACACACCAAACTTTGTACGGCAGGCCTCGTCCTTCTGACGAGGTGCGGGCATGGACGTGCGCTGTTCTTCCAACTCCATTCCTTGATTCTGCCAAACAAAACGTTGCTACAAGTGGACTCCAACCGCCTGCACCATCCCGACGCCCACTAGGTTTCTCTCTGCCCCTATGACGAATGTTTTCCGCCGCGATCAGAAGCAGAAGTCTGCACCGCGACCAGGGACCGCACGGGCTGCATTCTCGTATCCCGATTTCCGCATGATGTGGACAGCCAATTTCTTGTCAAGCATTGGAACTTGGATGCAGAACGTGGTGCTTCCCGCGTACATCTATCAACGAACCGGCAGCGCGTCAGTTGTTGGTGTTTTCATCTTCGCTCAGCTTGGTCCACTTCTTGTGCTGTCAATCCCCGCAGGAGTTCTGGCAGACAAATTTGACCGTCGCAAATGGTTGGTCTTTGCACAAATCATTCAGATGGCGGGATCTGTGCTCCTTGGCATCTTCACCATCTCTCATGCGCCGGTGTGGGCATTGTTCTTGTCGCAGATGACTGTGGGGATTGGAAATGCCTTCAATGCTCCCGCGTTCTCCGCTGTGCTCCCCAGTTTGGTGAAACCTGAAGACCTCGGCGGTTCCATCAGTTTGTCGTCAGCATCGGTGAACGGATCTCGCGTGACGGGGCCAGTAGTTGTTGCAGTGATGATGAGTTGGGGCGTCACGACTGGCCAGGTGTTCCTCTTTAACGCAGCTACGTATCTCTTTGTTACCTGGGCAGTTCTTCGTATCTCTATACCGGCAGTTGCGAAGTCCACCGAGAAAGGCCTCATGGCCTTAACGTCTGGATTCCGCATCGCGCGTCAACGTCGTGCGATTGGCCGTGTTCTGCTCACCATGAGTTCGTTCTCGCTGTTGAGCTTGTCGTACGTGGGACTGTTTCCTGCCGTTGCAGACCTCACCTTCGACATCAAACCGAAA
>CAIVDG010000004.1 GCA_903904615.1 uncultured Acidimicrobiaceae bacterium
GAATGGTTTGTCGGCGGTACCGAACTATTGCAGTTGCACAGAATAAAAGATGCGGCTCTTCACGACACGCCGTGGTCGTTAACCACCGCTGGTCGCCTCTCTGCCGCAGCAGATGCCGGGCAAAGCTTCTTTAGTGTTCTTCGGCACAGAGACCTCATGGTTCATCACCCGTACGAGTCCTTTTCTGGTTCTACAGAGGAGTTCATTCGCCAGGCCGCATCTGACCCTTCGGTTCGTGCAATTAAAGCAACGCTGTATCGCACATCTGCAGACAGCCCCATCGCACGCAACCTGGTGTTAGCCGCCGAACGAGGCGTTCAAGTTGTTGCGCTTGTTGAACTCACCGCCCGTTTCGACGAACAAACAAATGTGGCGTGGGCAAAAGAACTTGAGCGCGCTGGCGCACATGTGGTGTACGGCATGGTGGGCCTAAAGACTCACGCCAAATGCATTCTGGTAGTACGTGACGAAGACAGCGGCTTGAAGCGCTATGCCCACATCGGCACAGGAAATTACAACTCCACAACCGCACGAATTTATGAAGACATCGGTTACTTCACCGATGACGACGCAATCACAAATGATGTGTCGAACTTGTTCAACTATCTCACTGGGTTTAGCAAAGCACCGGAGTACGCCGAACTAGTTGTTGCTCCCGAAGGATTCCGATCACACCTCAAACAACTCATCCAAAAAGAAGCAACTTTCGGCACTGATGGCCACATCAGTTTGAAGATGAACTCATTGGTGGACCCAGAGATCATCTCGTTGTTGGTGGAGGCGGCACAGCAAGGTGTGGCAGTAGACCTGTTGGTTCGTGGTATTTGTTGCCTCAACAAATCAGCCGTCGTTGGGCTCCCTATTCGAGTTCGATCAATTCTTGGCCGCTACCTCGAACATTCGCGCATCTACCGATTTGCCCATGGCAGCAGCGACGCATCACCCATTCACTACATCGGCTCACCCGATGTCATGCAACGCAACCTCGATCTTCGTATCGAAGTGCTCACACCAATTCATCACGAGAAACATCAGGCCTGGCTAGACAAGGTTCTCGAGATTCACTGGGCTGAAGACGTATCGGCATTCGATCTCGACGACACCAACACATGGATTCGCCATCTCCCACCACATCTTGAAGCAGATCCCCAATATCGACTCATGAGTTGGGCCACCGACCTGCAACGCGTTCGCGGGCAAGTGAGCAAGTTCGACACCGACATCACAGGCGAAATCACACGGGAGAGCGGCATTGTGCAGCGACTACTCCCCTGGATGCGCGAATACTTGCGCTAACACCGCACCTTCTCCGTCACAAGCCATTGAAGTCCTTGGGACTACTGTTTCTGCGTACACAACAAGGGGGCGCTATGTCGGAGAACTTGAAGAATGGGTACGGCGGTCTCACCGCCGTTGTTACTGGTGGCGGAACCGGCATGGGTCGTGAACTTGTTCGCCAACTCACAGCACAGGGATGCAACGTTGCTACGTGTGACGTGAACGCCGATGCACTTGCCGAGACCGTGGATGTTTGCGTGAAGGCAGGAAACAGCGGCAAGATTCTCACTCACATCGCAGATGTCTCCCA
>CAIVDG010000005.1 GCA_903904615.1 uncultured Acidimicrobiaceae bacterium
CATCGTGAAGGTAGAACTCCATCAGATACGGCGGTTCTTCGTCTATGACTTGCCCGCAATGTGCAGCGGCAATCTCAAGTAGATGCCACGCCTCTACAGGAAGAGAAGAAATCGTGAAACTCGACATGTCGCGCAGTGCAAAAGAGACACGAGTTCGTTCTGGCTTAACGGTCCACTGCTCAACACTGTCGCCAGGTGCTGTGCGCAACAAACGCAAAGCTGTCTCTAACGCAGCGTTAATTTCCAACATGGTCTCGTGTTGACCGCCGATATCGGGATGGTGTCGTGCTGCCAATATTCGCCACGCCGACCGAATTACTGCTTCGTTTGCGTCGTGTGGCACTCCGAGAACATCAAATGCGGAGCGCTCTGTCACAACTACTAGCGACCTTTGAAGTGAGGCTGACGCTTCTCTATAAACGCGGCAACGCCTTCCTTGAAGTCTTGTGTACGAAACAAGGGAAGCAACTGCAAGAACACGTGGTGGACGTTCTGCTCGAAGGTCTCGGTCTCGGCCGCACGCATCATTCGTTTGATGGCACGCACAGCCAATGGAGCGTTTGACGCAATCTCACCGGCCATCTCACGTGCTCTGTCCATCAATTGGTCGGCAGGAACCACGTCATTCACAAGTCCAAGTTCAAGGCATTCCGCCGCATTGAGTGTTCGCCCAGTGAACGCAATTTCGGCAGCACGTGCATAACCCACTATTCGGGGAAGCAGCCATGTGCCACCACTTTCAGGCAAGATTCCACGCTTCGCGAAGCCGGGCGCCATTTTTGATGTGTCTGCGGCAATTCTGATGTCACAACCCAATGCGATATCAAGGCCGTATCCAGCAGCTCCACCATTCAGTGCACAGATCACGGGCGTGTCGATTCCATGCAACACAATTGGTGGTGTGTCGCGGATATTGATCTCCACCATGTTTGCGCCAGTGTCGTCTAAGACTCCGAGCGATTCGGTTTTCCCCGCTTGAGAACCCAGGTCGAGTCCGGCACAGAATGCTCGTCCAGCGCCAGTGAGGATGATGCAGCGAACGTCGGGATTCTTGTCTGCTTCGAGAAACTTCTCTGACATCAGTTCCAGCATCTTGCCGGAGATGGTGTTCATACGCCCTGGTGCGTTCAGGGTAATTATTCCGATGTGGTCGGAGATTTCGAGCAGTACTTCATCTTCATGTGCCATGCGGGCAAACTAGCAAGCATGACCGCATCATCAACCACCCAGAACCCAGACGCCACCAGCGTTCCGCAACCCACTCTCGACCCATCCGTTGGCGATGCCTGCAGAGTGCTTCTCATTCGACATGGTCGAAGCGCTGACATTGTTCCGGGAAGTTCAGACAGCGTTGATCCTCCGCTTCATACTGAAGGAGAACAACAAGCTCTCCTGCTTGGACAGCGCTTGTCGAAGACCCGTATTGATGCTGTGTATTCCAGCCACCTCAAGCGAGCCTTCAACACGGCAGAAGCCGTGTCTGAACATCACGATCTGCCAGTCGGAGTTTTCGAGGATCTTGAAGAAGTGCGTCTAGGAGATTGGAGCCACGGAGAGTTCCGACGCCGCGCTGCCATACAAGACCCAGAGTTCTTGGAGTGGCGCCTACGAGGTACGTGGGATGGCATTCCCAATGGTGAGGGTGATGAGGCATTCCGATTGCGTGTGGCTAATCGCATTCACGATTTGGCAAGTAAGCACCGTGGCGAAACCATTGCGGTGGTGTGCCACGGCGGAGTAATCAACGCTTTCCTCGCCCACATTCTTGGAACTGAACGGTCTCTATGGATGATGGTAGAGAACACGAGCATTTCGACAGTGAACATCTCGGACACCGTCAACGTCATTGGCCTGAATGATTGTTCGCATCTGTACGACATCATTCATTCGGTTGGTCGCTAAGACACACCAATCGTCTTCGGAAGCGGAACGTACAGCGTATTCAGTACCGCGATAAAGAAACTGACAGCACCGACAATGTGAGCGGCAACGAGAACAACCGGCACTCCAGTGAAGTACTGCAGGTAACCAATACCGCCCTGAGTGACTGCCACAAAGGCCAGAGAGTTCAGCGACTCTCGAAGTTCAATGTCGCCACTCTTTCGCACTGAGAACATGAAATAGATGAGCGTTCCAACTGCGGTGAGCACAGAGACACTGTGAACACGGGCAACCGTTACTAATTCGAAACCGAAACGAACAGCATCTTCACCACCAGCATGAGGTCCAGTCGCCGTGACGACAGTTCCCGTCACAATCGCAACAAGTGACGCCACGACTAATGCGCCATGAAGCAAGCGATATTGGCGAGGAACAACGCGCCACCAAGGCGACTGCTGGGACACTGCGGCTCGTCGATACAGCAAGAGTGCGCAAGCGATAAGAACAAGAGAAACCAAGAAGTGCGCCATATTGGCGTATGGGTTCAATCCGGTCAGTACAACGATTCCGCCAATAACAATCTGGGCGAGAACTCCAACAACAAGGCTCCATCCCAGGAGTACAAGATCGCGCCTATGTGGACGACGAATATGCGCAAGAAGAACAGCGGCAATCACGCTGGCCGATACAACCCCGGTGAATAAACGATTGGCTTGTTCGATGAATGTATGCCCCGTGGAGACATCGACAAAACGTTCCTCATTACAGCGGGGCCAGTCACTGCAGCCCAATCCTGATCCAGTGAGCCGTACTAAAGCACCGGTAAAAACGATGACGCACAATGAACCCAACGCAGCCCCGGTGACTATCCGAAAAGTTTTCTCCGATACACGTGCCACGCCTTGACTGTAGGGCTCCGCAGGCGAAGAGGCCCACTTTCAGACCCAGTCAGGAAAGTGGCTACGGTCACAGTCATGATTACATCGTTCGATGACTATCCCATTCACCAAACATGGCAACCGGTGGCCCACCCAGAGTCGGGCGACCCCAGTCACTATGACAGATATTTTTTCAACGGATACTCACGCGATGGTTCTGTTTTCTTTGCTTTAGCAATGGGTTTGTATCCAAATCGACACGTAATGGATACGTCGTTCAGCGTAATTAAAAACGGTGAACAAATTAATCTTCACGCTTCTGCACGTGCTCCGTTCGATCGAATGAAATGCACAACCGTCGGACCCGTCAGCATCGACATTGTTGAACCACTAAAGAAACACCACATCACAGTCTCTTCGCCAGAACATGGCATCACCGCAGATCTTCATTTCACCGCTACGTCTCTCCCCTATGAAGAACCGCCATTCCTTGCAAGTACCGGCAACAGAACCACTATGCATTACACGCGGCTCACCCAGCTCGGTTCATGGAGTGGACACATCGAAATTGATGGTGAAAAAATAGAGATTGACAGTCGAGACATTGTCGGGTCTCGCGACAGGTCGTGGGGCATTCGAGGAATTGGAGAGCGCGTCCAAATGGGTGCACCAGTAGCGCACGCACCACAGTTCTACTGGTTATGGGCTCCTGTTTGCTTTGACACCTTCGGAACCATGTTCGATGTCAATGAGTTCTCCGATGGGGAACGTTGGCACCAGTCCGGTGCTCTACTCACAGGTCCAGACACCATCCAGCATGCACATTCTCTTTCCTACAACTTCGAATGGGAACCCGGCACTCGACGTGCACAGCGCTTCACACTCGATTACCAATTCGCATCATCCTCTGCGACTCTTACCTTTGAACCCATCGTTCATTTTCAAATGTTTGGCCTCGGCTACCTTCATCCCGAATGGAGCCACGGAACATGGAAGGGAGAACTTGTAGTTGATTCCGATCGGTTCACACTCCCCGTTCAGGACCCATTGGCCATGCATCATCTCCACGTTCAAACCTTGAGCCGCGTTCGCTTTTCGTCGTCAACCGGCGAGACCCATGAAGGCATTGGTGTCCTTGAGACGCTCGTCCTGGGGGCCCATCAGCCGTCTGGCTTCACCGGAATCTCTGACGGCTTCACCCTCTAGAACCTTCTAGACACCCAACAGAGCCCTCTCTTTCCGTACCCAAGCATCACTTTGGGTAGTTGACTGACCACTAGCACCACGGAGAGTGGTTTCCTAAACATTTTCTGTGAGAAATCACTCAAGTTCTGCCCAACCCTGCCGATCCCTATTGCGGATCAACAAGGGAGCAGACAGATGTCTCACAACCGTTCACACTTCATCACTCGCATCGCACTGGCTACAGCAGTAGCTGGCATGGCCCTCATTGCAGTCCCTGGAACCGCCCAGGCCGCAACAGCAAACAACGTTTCTGTAGTTGCTGGCGCCAAGACCGCACCAGGCCAACCAAAGTTTGGTGACCAGGGAGCCCACGTTGTGGCCGTGCAACAGGCCATCTTGCGAAATGGCTTCACACTCAAGGGTGGCGCCACGGGCATCTTCGACAAGCGAACCCTTACTGCTCTTAAGACATTCCAAAAAGTTGTCGGTCTTAAGGTGACCGGCGTCGTTGATGCTGCCACAGCCAAGGTCTTGAAAGTTGCTGCTGCTCCCACCACGACACCAGCACCTTCCACCACTGCTGCCCCAACAACAACCGTTGCGCCCACCACCACGGTTCCTGCAATCACATACCCACTCACAGCACAAACACTTCCCGTTCGCGGAAACCGTGGCGATGCAGTTCGTGTTGTTCAGACTGCTCTTCAACGTGCTGGCATGACAGTTCGCGGTGGCATTGACGGAATGTTCGGATCCGGAACCACTTCCACTCTCCAGGCCTTTCAGACAGCCAAGGGTCTTCCAGTAACTGGTCTGCTCGATACAGCAACCGCATCTGCACTCGCTCTCATCGCACCAGCACCAGTTCCAGCGCCAGTCGCCGCACCCGTTGCCGCGCCAGCGCCATCAAACTTCCTCACCACACTTCCCGTTCGCGGTAATCGCGGAAACGCAGTAGTAGTTGTTCAGACTGCTCTGGTCGCAGCAGGAATAACCGTTAAGGGTGGAGTTGATGGAGTCTTCGGTGGTGCTACCACTGTTGCCATTCAGGCATTTCAAACCGCAAAGGGAATCGTCGCAACAGGAAAACTCGACACTCGTACCGGAATTGCGCTTGGCGTAGTTGCTCCCCCAGCAGTTCAAATCTCTGTGTTCCCAGTACAAGGACCTTGTTCATTCGAAAACACTTGGCATGCCCCACGTGGCGGCGGACGTCTTCACATCGGAGTTGACATCATTGCCAAGGAAGGGAACCTCATCTACGCAGTGGCTGATGGAACAATCACAAAGACATACAGCACCGCGACTGATCGCCTTGCAGGCAATGGTGTCCGTTTAACCACAGCAAATGGCACGTACTTCTTCTACGGACATTTCAAGGCCATCGCCGAAGGAATCACCGTAGGAACAAAAGTAAAAGCTGGTCAAGTAATTGGATACAACGGCAAGACCGGTGGCACAAATACACCTCACCTCCACTTCGAAGTTCATCCATTCGGTGGAGAAGCCGTAGATCCAACGGCAATTGTTGCTGCAGTCGATGCCTGCAACGTCACCACTCCTCTTCCGATTCCATAACGGAACAACACAATCGCTCCCGGTTTGCCACTGATCCAAGGCGAACCGGGGGTTTTGTGTTTACGGACGAATTTCGTAGAAGGCGTTGATGTTGTGCTCAATGTCAAGGCGTTCAAATGAAGAGAAACCTGCGTGCCGCGCCATGTCTTCAGCACGTGTGGCCGACAACCCAAGGGTGCCCAGACCTTCAGCATCTGGCGCAGACATTGCTGAAGACATACAACTGAGAACACTGATGCCGTACAACAAAGACGCCATTGGATTCTTGGTGACATTCAGCTCGAGCGAATCATGTGCCTTGATGTCCACCAACAACCAGGTGCCATCGTCCGCAAGTGAGCGGCGGATTGTTTTCATCATTTCGGTCGGATGGGTCATGTCATGAATGCAATCGAACGTACAAATGAGATCGAAGGTTCCATCAATTGGAGTTTCTCTGGGGTCCGCAAAGGCGACATTGTTCAAGGGCTCTTCACGTAGGCGTTCATTAGCCCTGTCGAGTGCATAACGAGAGATGTCGTAACCGATGACCTCAGAATTTGGGTATGTCTTTGCGAGCAGTATCGCAAGTCCACCTGCCCCACAGCCAATATCTGCCACACGCGCACCCGCAGTAAGTTTCTGATGCATTCCGGCGAGAGCTGGAATAACTCGTGGAATGAGAAAGTTCTGGTTCCACGGTTCGAAACTTCGTTCAATTCCCACTGCTCCTTCGGGACCATGTGAGTCGTAATCGTGACCGATGCCGGTTCGAAATGATTCGGGCATCTGATTGAGCGAACCCATTGTTTGAGGTAAGCGATGAAACATTCCCATTCCGTAAGCCGGATGATGCGGCGTAGCCAACACAGCCACTGCTTCAGGAGTAAG
>CAIVDG010000006.1 GCA_903904615.1 uncultured Acidimicrobiaceae bacterium
CAAGCCGTGCGACACCACGGAATAGATCTGGTGGAACCAAGTGACGACTTTTCGGTGGCTCAGTTTGTCGAGAACATCACGGCGGCGCGCAGCGACATGGGCACTCGTGGTGTGACTGAGTTAGTGGTGGGGGGAACTGGCTTGTACGTCACTGCGTTAGTTGACGGTTTGAACATGCCTGGGCAGTGGCCCGAGATTCGTGCCGAACTAGAAGCAAACGAAGACACCGAATCATTGTTTGCCGAGTTAATGCAACGTGATCCCGTTGCGGCATCACGCATGGAGCCAAACAACCGACGCAGGATTGTGCGTGCGTTAGAAGTGTGCAGGGGTAGTGGCACCACGTTTAGTTCCTTTGGTTCAGGTATCACTGAGTTCCCTCACTCCAATACGGTGATGATTGGTATCCAGTGGGATCGCCAAGCGTTGCGGGTTCGCATTGAAGAACGCGTTGGTCGCATGATGGCTAATGGTCTTATTGATGAAGTGCGGACATTGCTGTCAGATGGTCCACCACTCTCGAAAACGGCGAATCAGGCACTGGGATACAAAGAAGTGATTGAGGGGCTGAACAAGGGGTGGTCAGTTGACGACATGGCGGCAACCATCACCTTGCGCACCCAGCAATTCGCCGTGCGCCAAGAACGCTGGTACCGCCGAGACCCACGCATTCAATGGGTGCAGGTACAGAACAACCCAATCGAAGAAGTGGCACCCTATGTGGCGGCTGCTCTCGCATAGTCTCTGAAGTAATGCAGATCTCTCTCACCAAGCACCACGGCCTAGAGAACGACTTTTTGGTGTACGACCTCGCACAAGGTGTGCCGTCGGTTGCATGGCCCACGCTTGCACAACAACTGTGTGCGCGTAGCACAGGGGTAGGTGCAGATGGTCTGTTGTTGTTGGAAGTGCTCGACGGAACAACACTCTCAATGCGGTTGTACAACGCCGATGGAAGTGTTGCCGAAATGAGTGGCAACGGAATTCGTTGTTTGGTTCATGCGGCACATCGAGCACTGGGTGGAATTCAGAACACCACCTACAACGTGCAAACCGATGCTGGGCTACGCCAGGCAACAGTGGTGGATTCCGAGGTAGACGACACCATTCACATTCGTGTGGACATGGGATCTGTGAGTGAACTGCCTGAGCCCGATGGGTGGTCTGCGTTGGAATGTGATCCCATGCGCCCGGTCAGTCATGTATCGCTAGGGAACCCGCACTCGGTGGTGGGAGTAGAAGATGCATCCATGGTTGATTTGTTGCGTTTAGGTCAACTTGTGCCGCAGGTGAACTTGGAAATTGTCGAGCCAGGACCCGGAACCAATGCCATCACCATGCGTGTACATGAACGGGGCGCGGGAATCACTCGTGCATGTGGCACCGGAGCATGTGCTGCTGCAGACGCCGCATTGCGATGGGGTCTTGTGCCAGCGTCGGTGCAAGAAGTGGTTGTTCACATGGATGGCGGCATTGCGCGCGTTCACATTTCACCAGAGCGAATAGCCACGCTGACTGGCCCTGCAACTTTCATTGCGTCGTTCACGGTGAACGTGTGAGTAACCCGTATCAGGAGGCCCTTGGGCAGACGCTCATTGAGCGCACCTTTCGAGAACGCATTGTGCTTGTGGGTGTCACTCTTGGTGGACAGACCGATGAAGAAACTGAAGACGGACTAGATGAACTTTCGCTTCTGATAGACACGGCGGGCGCAGACGAAGCTGCACGTCTCACTCAACGGCGCGATGCTCCCGATCCTGCGTTTTACATTGGTAAAGGCAAGGTGGACGAACTTCGCGAAGTATGTCTGGCCATTGATGCCGACACTGTGGTGTTCGACAATGAACTCACACCAGGTCAGCAGTACAACTTGGAGCGCGCATTAGGCCGAACCGCTCTCGATCGCACTGCCGTTATTTTGGACATCTTCGCCCAGAACGCACACACCCAAGAAGGTAAAGCGCAAGTGGAACTGGCCATGTTGCGGTATCGCCTTCCACGTTTGCGTCGCGGTGCCAAGGCAGGCCTCTCGCAGCAGGGTGGTGGAATTGGTACGCGTGGTCCTGGTGAAACACGACTTGAAGTAGACCGTCGTCGCATTATGCGCCGAATAGAAAAATTAGAGCGCGACTTAAAAGACCTGCAACGCACACGCGTGACGCAACGCAAGGGACGCAGTCGTAGCGGTTTGGCATCTGTAGTCATCGTGGGCTACACGAATGCCGGGAAATCTACGTTGCTGAATGCTCTGACGCGTGCAGGTGTTCTTGCAGAAGATCGACTGTTTGCAACGCTCGACCCCACAACACGGCGATTGTCGTTGCCTGGTGGTGAACCCGTGCTTCTCACCGACACCGTCGGATTTATTCGACAACTTCCACACGGATTGATCGAGTCATTTAAGAGCACGCTAGAAGTTGCATCGGAAGCAGACATGTTGGTGCATGTCGTTGATGGCAGTTCTGCACATCCAGAGCAGCAAATC
This sequence comes from uncultured Acidimicrobiaceae bacterium, assembly GCA_903904615.1. Lineage (GTDB taxonomy): Bacteria > Actinomycetota > Acidimicrobiia > Acidimicrobiales > Ilumatobacteraceae > UBA2093. The sequence goes on from CAIVDG010000006.1 coordinate 2,486, forward strand.
ACTGCAGTGAGAGAAGTGCTTGCAGAAATTGGCGCCGATTCGGTTCCCGAGTTCATCGTGTTCAACAAGGCCGACATGCTGGAAGATCACGGTGCCTCATTGGTGGAGGAATACCAAGGCGCTGTTGCTGTCTCTGCGTTGCAGCAGCAAGGGCTCGACACACTGTTGCGTCGCCTTGCCGACAGAATGCGAGCCATCAGTCAAGTCACCGAGTTGCTGGTCCCGTTTGAACGGGGCGACATTGTGGCGTCCGTGCAC
>CAIVDG010000007.1 GCA_903904615.1 uncultured Acidimicrobiaceae bacterium
CCGCCGCCGCAAAATGAATGTGTAAATAGGTAAAAGCCACAAACTGACACCAGGCACGCAAGGGGCGTACTCTGTGGGTAACCACGGAGGCACGCCATGACAACTTCAGTTCGTTCTCAGCGCAACGGGGATTTCGTCACCGTCACGTTGTGTAATCCGGCCAAACGTAATTCGTTGTCCCTTGATGTACTTCGTGAACTCACGGAAGCGTTCACCACCGTCGGGCAATCCGATGCACTGGGTGTCATTCTTGCCGCCGAAGGCCCCGTGTTTTCGGCTGGTCACAATTTTGGTGATATGGCCGGCGCAACAGAAGACATGGCTTTGGAATTGTTCACTGCGTGCTCCAACATGATGCAGCTCATGCATTCACTTCCACAGCCAATCGTTGCACGAGTACATGCTTTGGCAACTGCTGCCGGTTGCCAATTGGTTGCATCGTGTGACCTTGCCATCGCCGCACGATCAGCCGGTTTTGCACTTCCTGGAGGCAAAGGTGGTTTGTTCTGTCACACGCCACTAGTTGAAGTGGCACGTTCTCTTCCTCCAAAGCGAGCATTAGAGATGGCGTTGACGGGTGATGTGGTCTCGGCAGAAGTTGCAGCGGAATGGGGACTCATTAACTCAGTGGTCGATGATGAACACCTAGACGATGCTGTCGTGGAATTGTTGACGCGTGCGACGCGAGGCTCTCGAATATCGAAGGCTGCTGGAAAGAAGGCTTTTTACCAGCAAGTAGGGATGAACCTCCCCGACGCGTACACCTTTGCTTCCGCAGTCATGGCCGAGGCAGCAGTGTCTGATGTGGCACAAGAGGGAATTGCGGCGTTTCTTGAAAAGCGAAGTCCCAATTTTGGTGATAGGTAAATAGGTAATGACTGTTGTTGTCCCCCCAGAGAACATCATTGAAGTTGAACTAGCGGTTCAAGGAATGACATGTGCGGCTTGTGCTGCGCGCATTGAAAAGACCCTGAATGAAATAAGCGGTGTTGAAGCTGCGGTGAACTATGCAACTGAAACCGCAATGGTGGCGTTTGACGGTGAATCGCAATCACAAGAAGCGGTCTTGGCCGCCATTTCGCGCATTGGGTACTCCGCTCATGCGGTAGATGACGAGTCATTTGACGAAGATCTCAGTGCATCAATTCGTATCGCACAACTTCGACTCATTATTTCCATTGCTTTGTCCATCCCCGTGGTGCTTTTCAGCATGGTGACTGCATGGCAGTTCGATGGCTGGCAATGGTGGGCAATGGCACTGTCGGCTCCGGTTGTTACTTGGTGTGCGTGGCCATTTCATCGCACAGCATTGAAGAACGCGTTACACGGCGCTAGCAGTATGGACACACTCATCAGCGTTGGTGTCATTGCCGCAACCGCATGGAGCGTGTGGGCAATGGTGTGGGGTGATGCACTAGATACGGCTCACAGCATGGGCGGTCTCACCATGAACATGCCTGGTCAATCTCACGTGTATTTCGAGGTGGGTGCAACAGTGACTGCGTTCATCTTGTTGGGGCGTTTCTTGGAGATGCGTGCAAAGAGCAGTGCAGGGAATGCGCTGCGGTCTCTCCTTGCTATGGGTGCCAAGTACGCAACAGTTCTTCGTGACGGCGAAGAAGTATCCATTCCTGCCTCTGTTGTTCGAGTGGACGACATTCTTGTTGTGCGACCCGGCGAGAAAATTGCCGCCGATGGTGTTGTTGCTGAAGGAAACAGCAGTGTTGACATGAGCATGATCACTGGCGAAAGTTTGCCGGTAGATGTTGGTCCCGGAGATCCGGTGACGTCAGCCACGGTGAATCAAAATGGTCGATTGTTAGTACGTGCCACACGCGTGGGCTCTGAAACCACATTTGCCCGCATGGCCAAGTTGGTGCGTGACGCACAATCCACTAAAGCTCCGGTGCAACGTATTGCCGACAAGGTGTCCAGCATTTTTGTGCCAACGGTGTTTGCCATCAGCCTCGCCACATTGGCTGCCTGGATGTTCTTCGATGGTGACTCCACTCAAGCATTTACCGCAGCTGTCAGTGTGCTCATCATTGCGTGCCCATGCGCGCTTGGCCTTGCTACTCCTACTGCACTCATGGTGGGAAGCGGACGCGCAGCACAAATGGGAATAGTCATCAAGGGCATCGATGTTCTGCAAAGCACGCGACGAATTGACACAGTGGTGTTGGACAAAACCGGAACCGTCACTACTGGTGCAATGACCCTTGCTGGAGTTCATTGCATAGAAGGCGTCTCCCGTGACGATGTTCTACGCATGGCAGGGGCAGTGGAAAAGGGGAGCGAGCATCCCATTGCGCGCGCCATTTTCACTGCAGCAGAAGAGGAAATCGGCGTTCTTCCTGCCCTCGATGAATTTATGGCCATGCCAGGAGTTGGTGCTACTGGTCGCCTGGACGAAACCATCATCACGGTGGGCCGCGAAGAGGTGTTTCGCGAACGTTTGGTCATTATCCCCAGTGTGTTGCGCGATGCTCTTGCAGCATCTCGTGAGCGAGGAGAAACCGCTGTGGTGGTGGCGTGGGATGCACAGGCAAAAGCTGTCATCAGTGTTGCTGACCAACCCAAGTCAACATCGCCAGATGCAATAGCGCAGTTGAAGTTGATGGGGTTAGCCCCCATTCTTCTCACCGGCGATAACGAAGTAACCGCGCGCGCAATTGCAGAATCCGTAGGGATAGACACCGACGAACATCATTTGTATGCGGGTGTATTACCGGATGAAAAAGTAGCCGTTGTAAAAGACCTACAAGAGCGTGGATACGCAGTGGCAATGGTGGGCGACGGAGTGAACGACGCGGCAGCGCTTGCACAAGCAGATGTTGGTATCGCAATGGGCGGCGGAACCGACGTTGCCATGCAGGCAAGTGATCTCACCATTGTGAATGGCGACCTGCGATCTGTCCCCGATGCAATTCGCTTATCTCGTGCAACACTGCGAACAATTCGCACCAATGTGTTCTGGGCGTTTGCCTACAACGTGGCCGCAATTCCGTTGGCCGCTAG
>CAIVDG010000008.1 GCA_903904615.1 uncultured Acidimicrobiaceae bacterium
GGTCGTCGTTTGGAATCTGCCGAAGCAAAGGCTGCTGTTTCAGAATCTGTGCGCCGTATTCGCACCATTGCGTTGGTGCACGAAACGTTGTCGCGTGAACCTGGTGACGATGTTGCCTTCGTGGAAATTGTGCGACCACTTCTTCGTCTGGTGGAAGAGAGTTTGCAATCACCAGATCGCCCCATGCGATTCACGGTTATCGGTGACGGCGGACGTTTGCCCGCAACTGTTGTGACACCGCTGTCGGTTGTGCTCACCGAGTTACTGCAGAACGCGGTGGACCACGGCTACACCAGCGGTGACGGTGGCGGCAGCGTGGTGGTGCGGCTGAACGTGAATGAGGGCGTATTGGCCATTCATGTCATTGACGATGGCCGCGGCATTCCCGCAGATTTCCAGCTGGCCGATGCCACAGGGCTGGGTTTGTCCATTGTGCGCACTCTGGTCACCACAGAATTGGCGGGCACTATTGAGATGCGCCCCGCTACTGCACAGGAATTGAAAGAAGTGGAACTGACTCCACAGGCTGGCAACACCGGAACGGTGATTGCGTTGCGTGTTCCGCTTGAGAACGAATAGGCGAGTAGCGAACTACAGCGCAGCGCGTTGCTGACGCAGAGCTTTTTCGCGAGCAGCTTGCTCGCGACGCATCTGGCGGCGCTCTTCTTCAGAGGTGCCACCCCAGATACCGGTGTCTTGGTTTGTCTCGAGAGCGAACTGCAGGCACTCCACGTGAACGGGGCACTCGCAACAGACAGACTTGGCCTTCGCAATTTGCAAGAGCGCTTGACCGGTGGTTCCGATGGGGAAGAACAACTCGGGGTCGGTGTCTCGACAGGTGGCCTGATGACGCCAGGTGTAGTCGGCACTTCCAAGAGCTAGCGAAGACGCGAGGATCGACACGTCGGTTTCCTTAGGTTGTCTCAGGCGCACACTGCGCGACGGGCTGGGTGGCGAACCACCCGACTGAGAACACTACGAGCGAACTTGGCAAGTAACAATGGAGAAGGCAAAGTTCAGCAATGTATTTTCAAAAGAGTTTTTGAGAAGGTGTGAGAGTCAGGTTGTGACATGGCAAACGTTCAGGTAATCGCCCACCGGGGCGCCTCGAAGGCAGAGAAGGAAAACACACTCGCTGCGTTTCGTCGCGCAGGTGAAATGGGTTCACACGCAGTGGAACTAGACGTACGTCGCACAGCAGATGGTCGCATGGCTATTCATCACGACGCCGCACTTGCTGATGGGCGACTCATTTTTCAAACACACAGCAGCGAATTACCTGCAGATCTTCCGTACTTAGATGAAGCACTCGATGCGTGTGCTGGCATGTGGGTGAACATCGAGATTAAGAACTACCCACAAGACCCCGACTTCGACGACACCGACATGTTGGCGGCCACTGTTGCGCGCTATTTGGAAGAACGCGGCGACGACCACCGTTGGTTAATTTCTTGTTTTCACCGCGGCACCGTCGACGCTATGCGCACCTTGCGCCCCGAGGTGCGAACTGCGTGGCTCACTATGGGAGTTCGCCCGGAGGAATACGAAAAGACCGCACGATCATTGGCCAACTCGGGTCACA
>CAIVDG010000009.1 GCA_903904615.1 uncultured Acidimicrobiaceae bacterium
TGTCGCCACACAGTTTTCCCGGTGCTCACGAGAACAGGCGCTCACGTATGCATGCGAATGTGTCGCCGACGAAGTTGTGGGCGCACGCGTTATGGATGCCCACGAACTTGATGACTGGTTGCAATCCGTCTGCCACCGCGAAGACATCGATGTCCCTACTCTTCAGATTGCAAAAGCCAGACCGCGCACCCTTGCCTCGACCGACATAGATTCCTTCTCTATTTGTCTCTTTGGTCGCAACACCACTTTGTCTACCCTCTTGCACGAAGTGGCTCACGCTTCTGTTCGTCTCGACGGTCACGGGGTTCTGTTTCGCGATGAACTCGTACGCCTCACCCGCGCCCATCTCTCTGTCGACTACGCAGCGCTGTTGCATTCGTTGTTTGTGGGGCTGGGCCTCGAAGCAGCGCCATGGGGTGCAAGCGCCCACCGTCGCTAACTTCAGCTGCAGGTGACAGACTGCGTGCATGACCATTACAGACGACTTCTATTCGCTTCTGTCCACCACTCGCTCTATTCGACGCATTCGCGACACACCCGTCGACAGCGAAACTCTGGAACGCATTTGCCAAGCCTCGGTGTGGGCACCAAGCGGCGGTAACCGTCAACCATGGAGACTCATTGCTGTCCGCGATCGCACCATTAAAGAGCAATTGTCTGCACTGTACGTAGACGAATGGGCAAAGTACGTGGACTACAACTTGGCAAAGCTGGGTGACCAACCAGCAGACGTCATTGAGAAAGTTCGCGCGCAATTCGGAACTGGCACTGCACTCGCAGAGAACCTGGCCCACATTCCTGTCGTTGCGCTATTTGTTCACGACCCCACCGCTCTCTACGTCACCGATGTGGGACTTGGTCGTCACCCGGTTGTTGGTGGAGCCTCGTTGTATCCAGCAGTGCAGAACTTTCTTCTTGCCGCACGAGCCGAAGGTCTAGGTGGCGTGCTCACAACACTTATTTGCTCGCGTGAAAGCGAACTGCGAAACATTCTGAAGTTTCCGGAAGGTTGGGGTGTTCACGCCATGATTCCATTGGGATACCCGAAGGGAAATCACGGCCCGCTTCAACGTGCACCGCTGAACACCATGATGTCAATCGATACGTGGTCTCACTAAGGCTGTTCGCGCCACGAAACATTGTCTGGCCAGCGGCCCTTGCCGCCCTCTTCCACGAGAAAACCAGTGAGGGTTCTGTCTGCATGTTCCATTCGCCACTGCAACGTTGCGCGAGCCTCGCGCCACAACACTGCGGGATCATCAGTCGTCACACGTTGATGTGGGTCGGCTAGTAAATCGAAACACAAATGGTCACCATCTGCGAATTGAACAAACACATGCGTATCGGTGCGTCGAACCGACAAGTTCAACTGCTCTAACCGGCGTTTCCACGGCCATTCATATCTGTCGAGTGGGATGAGGGCAAAGCGCCAGTCGTATTCCCAATGCGCTGCATCTCGCCACCATTCTGGTTCTACGCCTTCAAGGAACGGAGTGAGCGGAAGGCCATCGCACTGGGCTGGAATTGCAATGCCCATCGCTTCACACAGCGTTGGCATGATGTCGACGTTCTCAGTGAAGTGAGAAACAGTGGTGCCGTGCCCAGCAGGATGACGCGGATCGCGAACAATACCCACAATGTGTTGACTGGTGTCCCAGTACCCCACTTTTTCCTTTAACCCGTGGTCGCCCAATAGTTCTGCGTGATCAGCAACAACGACAACGACAGTGTTGTCCCATTCGCCACTCTCGCGAAGCGCCTCCCAGATACGACCAAGTTGTGCATCTACTTCACTAATCATCCCGAAGTACTGCGCACGCATATGAGCGATCTCGTCAGCGTCCTCTGGGGCTTTTGTTGACTCGAGTTGCAACATCACTTCATGAAACGGATGAATACTCTCTGCACGTTGAATTGGTTCACCCACAGTGTCGGGGGAATACATAGTTGCGAATTTTCCTGCAGCCGCATATGGAGGATGCGGGCGAATAAAACTTGCGTGCGCAAACCAAGCACCGGACTGGTGACTGATCCACTGCAAAAGTTCAGTTGTAAGAAATGACGACACACTCACGTCTTCGTGCCGCTCTCCTTCAGATTTCAGAAGATCAAGAATCCCCATGGCAGTGTCTTCGCCGTGCGACTTCAAGAACTCCCGCCATGGACGAAAGTTTCCCGTGAGATCTAGCTGGCAATCAAACCCTGGAAGCACACCTTCATAGGTAGACAAGCGCTCGTCTTCAGGCCCACTCGTGACTCGTGGATCAACAGACTGATCGGTGTATCCAAACAGCGCTGGTGAATATCCGGCGCGCCGTGCAGCCAACGCGATGTTGTCGAAACGTTCGTCTAAGGGTGTGCCGTTGGCAACCACGCGATGGTTCATTTGGTACATACCCGTGTACAACGACGCTCTCCCCGGTGCGCACGGTGATGCTTGGCTGTAGTGGCGCGTGAACCGAACTCCGTTTGCTGCCAGAGCATCAAGATTCGGCGTCTGTACGAGTGGATGACCAGCGGCCGACAAACAATCGCCGCGGAACTGATCGAGTGTGATGAGGAGGATGTTTGGGGTCATGGACGCTGTCCTGTCGTAAGAAATTGACGAGCGTCAATCATTGCTTGCTTGTCTTGACCAGAAAAGATGTGTCCGCCCTCATAGACAGCTAGAGAAGCATTGGGGATTCGCTTCACAATCTCTTCAGAATTCGATGGTGGCGCAATTCCGTCGTATCGACCTGCCATCACAAACGTAGGAGCGGTCACGCGATGCAAGCGGTCTGCAACGTCGTGTCCAATTCGTGCGACCAACTGAAGTCGTTCACCGCGAATCACATCCGGGGACTTGGGGCGAGCAGCTTGTTCGTTTCTCATGGCCACCATTTGCGCATCTGCTGCATGTTCTGCAAGCCACGCGGGAGTCCATCGCGTGTCGGTGAGTTCTGTCACCTTGCGCGCACGCTCTTCTGGAGAAAGAGATCCCAATTCGTGCAACGGATACGACGACCCCGCATCTCCACCAGCCGACGTGCACATCAGAACTAGTCGCTCAACGCGCTGTGGATAAGTGACTGCAAACTCTTGAGCAACCATGCCACCAAAGCTGATTCCAAATACAGCACAAGTCTCCCAACCGACGTGATCGAGCAGAGCTGCACCATCTTGTGCGTACTGCTGCATGGTGTACGGGCCTTCAGGAATGCTTGTACGACCAAGCCCGCGTTGATCATGTGCAAGAACCGTGCACTGCTTTGCAAGTGCAGAGATAAGCAATTGCGTGGATTCCAATGTTGCACCAGAACCATTGAAGAAAAGAACACGCGGGCCTTCGCCGCTGATCTCGTAATTGATGGTGATGTCTGATTGCTCGAAGAATGGCACGATGCAAGTGTGGCACCGACAGGGGTATCCACCATTCACGGACCAAAACAAGCCACTATCAAGACCCGTGCACACGATTGTGGAAGAAGTGAAACGCTCGCTCGCAGAGCAACACAGTTCCCTCTCGTGGCGTCGAGTCACAATGCCTGGTCTCTCCGTTGCGTGGGTGGGACTGAATGTTCCCACTGTGGAAACCGGAGGGCGGCCGTGGGTGTGGGAAGTAGTCACCCCAGATCAATACGACTCGTCACAACGTCTACAAGACGACCCGCTAGTGCTCTCCGTTGCGCACGACACCGTTGTTGCCGAAATTTCTCACGCCGACCATTCCGGCCCCATTGTGCGAATGCAAGTTCCTGTTCGCGAAACGCCGTCCGAAATCTCTCTCACTGGCCCCCGGTCCCACGCCGGTCACTGGAATGTTCGCTTGGAAACCGGGTGGACCCTCCAGACCTTGGGGGCCGCCGCCCAGTGCTGGATTGACCGCGAAGCCCCTGGAACGGCCCGCCTGCAGACCCCAGCAGAGCCCGTTTCTTCGCCCCAGCTCTATCAGTTGCACCCTGCTATCAATATCGAGTCGGCAGCCTTCGACCACTTGCTTACACTCGATCCCGATGACGCAGCCGAAGTCACTTCCCTTCTTTCTCAGGTTCACGAGGCACTTCGGCCGTATCGCTAATGCCATGGGCCACGGGAGGACTACCCCGTGATCACAACATTTGCCACCACCCTCACCGCAGTCGATTATTCCGAACGCGACCGCATCACGCTTGTTGACCTTGTTACCGACTGGCAGATGGAGCATTACCCCTTTGATGAGAATGCTCCTGGAACTTCAGTTCGTGTGCGCGAAGGTACAGACGACCCAGTGTTTCGACTCACCATCACACAGAGTGCAACGGGGAAACCATACGCACAGACAATTACCGCAACTGTTGTAGCGCTCGACAGCATTCTGCTTTTCGATCTACGAATTGTTGCCACACCAACAACCATTCGCGTTGCGCCGTATGTAGTGCAACCACTGCCGCCGCATGTAGTGCGGTTAGTGAATTCAGTACTTGCTTCCGTTCGTATGGAAGATGCGAACGAGTACCTCAGTGGAACCACATCTGTCATCACCACCGAAGATGATGGTGCTCGTGTTGGTGCGCTCGTTCATGCGCCGCGACGAACACTTCCCGTTGTTGTTGAGATTGTTGACTTTGTAAATGGCGCTGCGCCAATTCTTCCGAATGCTCTTGGTCCACTCACGGGTCTTGTCCATCAATTTCGCATCACTACACCAGATGCACTTCGCGGATACTTGGCTCTAGCTGGCACCGCACTCACAGGTCCAGGCCACTTGCTCGTTCACTGGGCCGGATCATTAGAGCCGCACATTGAACGACGACAAGATGTTCGCGCCGGACAAGAGTTTTCTGTTGTGCAACGGCTTGCCACCCTGATTACCGAAATTGCAGCGCGGACTGTGGGTGCACCGCGACTACCGCCACCGCCGCGTTATGACGACGAACCCATCGTGGAGTCGAATCGCGATACTGCAACCGACGACGACGAAATTGATGATCAGGTCTTACATATTGAGCAACTTGAAGCCACTGTGGAAGACATGCAAGCTGCACTTACAGATGCCGACCGCATCATTGCGGAACAACGCATCCAAATTGAACAAAAGGGTGGTCAATTAGACGAACTCATCCTGCGCAATGTGTCTTTGGAGATTCAAGCGGGCAGCACTCCTCAAGTGCGCGCAGTTGCGTCTATGAAAGAAGCCCTACGCCTTGCACAAGAACATTGTCCACAACTTGTATTTCACGAACGTGCGCTGGAGTCGGGAGAACACCTTGAAGGTCCAGAGCCCGTGAGTGTTCTTCAAGATCTTGTCCGCCTCAACGAAGTAGCCCGTGCATGGCGTGCAGGAGAAATCTCTGGCACCAGCATCGTGTTGGCCTGTCGCCAAATGGGACTCGACTTCGCGCCACGTATATCTGATAACGCACGTCAGAAATTTGAAGAGGACTATCTCATCACGTGGCGTGGTGAAACTGTTCGTGCAGAAGCGCACTTGCGTCGCGGAAGAAAAGCTCACCTCGTGCGTATTCATGTGTATTTCGATCAAGAAACACAAGAGGTAGTAGTGGCCTACATCGGCCGTCACCTGCGCGACAAGGGCACCCAGTCCTAATGCGCCTAGCCTGTCTCACATGAACCGTCGCAAGATTCTGCAAGTTCTTGCTGGCGCGGTTGCCTTCTTTGTGGCTCTCACTGGTTTTTCTGCGGGTCGTTATGTATTGGCAAATCCCAATGAGCCGTTACAACAAAACCTTGCTTCGTGGGCTCGCAACAAAGGTCTTGGTGGAGTTGTCGACCAACTTGAGGCGTGGCTTCACAACGACCCGCCCGCGGCGGCACCAGCAGACACATTGGCTCTTCTTCCCGCCGACACCGATCCGCCGCAAGACACCATTGCGCCCCCCACCAGCATCGGTTCACCAACATCGTCTGTTCCAAGCAATATGGGTTCCACCACCACCCTCAAGCCAGGAGGAAGTTCAGCTCCTGCACAGCAAACATCTCGAGTGCGCACTGCAAGTTGTCCAAACATTGGTCCCACCACAACAACTTCTATTGAACCCACCACCACTGCGGTGCCCACCACAACAACCACTTCAACTACAACAACAAGTTCCACAGTTCCTGGCGAAACCACTACGACAACTACAACCACCACCACACTTCCCGCTCGCCCCACCGACATCACCCCGCAAGTCACTCCGGCGTTGCGTGGTGAAGGTGAATGGGTATCGGTGATGCGTGTGCGTACGAAGCCCATCATTTACGCAAGTTCAATTCGCCCGTTGTGGTGCTACGGATCTGTTGTGGCCACCATGGCAACGTATGACCCAAACAAAGTACGAGCAGCTTTGTTTAACGGAAATGAAGTCCCTGGCGGAAAAGGGTGGCGTAACACATCGAAGATCAAGGGCTCTGCAAAGAAGTCCCTTATTGCAAGTTTCAACGGTGGATTCCGCTTTGAACATTCACCCGGCGGATATGTCACTGAAGGAAAGATTGTTCAGAAAATGCGTAAGGGCTATGCCACGTTTGGCATTCGCGCAGATGGCACCAGCACCGTCGGTGTGTGGGGCAAGAACATGACCAATGACGGAACATGGACTTCGCTGCGACAGAACCTTCCACCACTCGTCCATGAAGGGAAAGTGGTGTACCACACGTACGACAAAGTTGACTGGGGTAAAGACTTTGGCAACAAGGTGTACAACTTCCGTTCTGCTGTGTGTGTGCGTACCGACGGACTCATGATGTTTGTTGCCGTTGGAAAAGTGAACATCGCATTACTCGCCGACACTCTCTTAGTGCTCGGATGTTCCACCGCAATGGAACTTGACATCAACGGAACATGGCCGTTCTTCGCTGTGTACCAAGACTTCGGAAAGATTGATCGCGTTGGACGCACAATCGATACGCGCATGGGCGACCCACAACGACA
>CAIVDG010000010.1 GCA_903904615.1 uncultured Acidimicrobiaceae bacterium
CGCCGAAGCGACCATCGGCGCCGGGGGTGACCATGATGCTCATTCCTAGATTCCACCACGAATCAGACCAAATCACATCACCGATTCAGCGTGACACCTCACTCATCCATCCAGTCATAAGGGGGGTTGTCTCCCCCGTCGAACTGTGGGCGTTCGGCTTCGCGAGCCGCCTGAATGAATCTCTTGAGAAGAAGGGGGTCTTTCTTGCCAGGCGCACTCTCCACGCCACTACTCACGTCGACTCCCCACGGATTCACCTGCTGAATGCCAGCTGCCACGTTTTCTGGGGTGAGCCCGCCAGCCAAAATGAGATTCACGCCAACCGGAACCTCTGCAGCCAAATGCCAATCGAACACTTTCCCCGAGCCTGGCGCTGGAGCGTCCACCAAAACAAATGGCGTATGAAATTGAAGTGCGTTGGCCGCATCGACGCCACCCGCAGAGACACCTTTAATGACGGTGCGAACATGTTTGGACACTGCGGCAACATCTTCTGGACGTTCGTGACCGTGTAGTTGCGCAGCTTTTACTCCACTGTTTTGCACCAACTCAATGACACGCTTTGGATGTTCGTCACGAAAGACGGCAACAGTAAGAACTTCTGGCGGCAGACGACGAGTGATGTCGTACACCTTCTGAACTGCGATTTGACGAACGGATGGCGCGAACACAAAGCCCACGGCGTCGGCGCCGAGCGCTACTGCCAGCAGTGCATCGTCTTCATTCGTAATGCCGCAGATTTTGACGAACATAGAGTCACCGTACTGCTACAAGCACCCGCAAATGGTGGAACTTACGGAACACACAATTCTGTAACGGCTTCTGCAATTGATGCGCTGGTCACCAGATGCTCACCTACTAAGACCGCGTGGTATCCGGCCGCTCTCAACGATTCGGCGTCGGCACGCCCACGTACGCCAGATTCAGCAACCCGCACGCACGAATTCGGAATGGCCGAACCCATGCGAACTGCGCGTTCGTGATCGACAGAGAAGGTAACCAGATCTCGTTGGTTGACTCCAACAAGTGTGGCGCCGCAGTGAAGTGCGGTCTCTAGTTCTGCCTCATCGTGCACCTCAACCAGAGCATCTATTTCTATGTGTCGGGCAAGGTGAAGATACTCAGACATCTGCTCTTTGCTTAATGCGGCTGCAATCAGCAACACGCAATCGGCGCCCATGATTCGGGCATCACACACGTCTTTGGCATCTACCGTGAAATCCTTCCGAAGAACCGGAAGGTCGCATGCAGACCGTGCACGCTGAAGGTCGCCAACAGAGCCACCGAAATGTGGTTGGTCTGTCAACACACTGAGACAACTTGCGCCGCCTGCTTGATACAAACGAGCCATCTCTTCTGGTTGCATCTCCGCGTTGAGAACACCTTTCGAGGGCGACTTGCGTTTGAATTCAGAGATGACAGCCAAGTGCGGAGTGTTTCGCAATGCCGCGGCAAAACCGCGAGGTGGAACACAGGCTCTTGCCTGTGCAACAAGTGAATCTAGATCTCGATTGTCATTTGCAGCTCGTTCACGATGATGCGCAAGGATCGCGTCGAGATACGTAGCTGCCATGTGTAAGAGGTCTTACAGGCCCTTGCCTGCGATTGGGGTGAGGAAGTTCATCTCTGGACGACCACCCATGAAAGGAGCAAGCGACTTGCTAAATGGACCAAACCAGTCAGCACCCATGTGGGCGTTCGCTGCATCTTGGGTCTCGTACATCTCGTACACCCACAAGGTGTCGGCATTCGCGGCATCGGCGTGCAAAATGTAATAGCGCGTGCCATCTTCTTTATTGACATGCTCGAATGCCGCCTTGAAGGCCTCGGCCAACTCCGTGCCCTTTCCTTCGGCTGCGGGCAATTTCACGATAAGGCTGATCTGGCTCATGGTGTCCTCCAAGGATTCGTGCTGAAGACGGCTTCAGCGATTTTCAATGTAGTGCCTCACACACGCACAAGGCGCAGCGGAAACTAGAAGCCAAGAAGACGGGCTACTTCGGCTTCGAGATCTGCAATGGGAACGCGAACCTGCTCGGTGGTGTCGCGATGACGAATGGTGACCGAGTGATCTTCCAGCGAATCGAAGTCCACAGTGATACACAGCGGGGTGCCAATTTCGTCTTGTCGACGGTAGCGACGACCAATTTGCTGTGTCTCGTCGTACTCACACATGTATTTCTGGGACAAAGTTCCAAAAATTTCGCGCGCAAGCGGAGTGAGCGTGTCTTTCTTCGACAGCGGTAACACGGCGACCTTGTAGGGCGCTAAACGTGGGTGCAAGCGCAAGACGGTACGCGTCTCGTCGTTCACCACGTCTTCGTCGTATGCGGCCAGCAAAAACGCAGCCATGGTGCGGTTGGCACCTGCGGCAGGCTCCACCACATACGGGATGTAGTGCTCGTTCGTCGACTGATCGAAGAACTCCAACTTTTGCCCAGATGCTTTGGAGTGTTGAGTGAGGTCGAAGTCTGTGCGCTGAGCAATACCTTCAAGTTCGCCCCATCCCCATGGGAACAGGAACTCAACATCGCTAGTGCCAGCCGAGTAGTGAGACAGTTCGTCTGCATCGTGCGCACGAATACGCAACATTTCGCGAGGAATGCCCAGTTCTACATACCAGTCGAGGCGTGCTTGACACCAATACTCGTACCACTTCGGACCTTCGGCGGGTGGAACGAAGAATTCAAGTTCCATTTGTTCAAACTCACGGGTACGGAAGATGAAGTTTCCTGGTGTGATTTCGTTTCGGAAACTCTTTCCAACTTGTGCGATACCAAATGGTGGCTTCTTGCGGCTGGTTTGCAGCACATTGGAGAAGTTGACGAACATCCCCTGCGCAGTTTCAGGTCGCAGGTATACGTCTGCACCTGCACCCTCAATGGGGCCGGCCGTTGTCTTGAACATGAGATTGAAAGCACGCGCCTCGGTGAACTGACAACCCTTCATGGACTGCGGGCAATCACGTGTTTCTAAGTGATCTTCTCGGAATCGGCGCTTGCACACAGTGCAGTCAACCAATGGGTCGGAGAAGTTTGCGAGATGTCCCGACGCTTCGAAGATTTGTGGCGGACCCAAAATTGCGGCGTCAATGAGCACCACATCGTCGCGTTGCTGCACCATGGTGCGCACCCACGCATCTTTGACATTGCGCAACATGAGGGACCCAAGTGGGCCGTAATCATACGATGAACGGAATCCGCCGTAGATCTCGGCACTTGGATATACGAATCCTCTGCGCTTGCACAGATTGACGATCTGGTCGAGGTCTTTTGCGGGCATAAAGAGCAAGCCTACAAGTGGCGGTCAAACACACCCAGGCTCTTCAGTCGCCTTTCCAAATGAGCCTCCATCGCTTCCATCGCCAGGTTGTTCACTTCGATGACGGCTGGAGACTCCTCGAGAGCCAGTGCTTCATTCATGCGCCCGCCCAGAATGTCTCTCAGAATGACCAAGGCACGCGGAGAGATGGGTAATCCGGAGCCGCACGATGCACAGTGCGCTCCCCCTTCCACCACATCAAAAGTTGACAGCTCGCCAGCCTCGCCACAGCCCACGCAAACATCGAGTTGTGGAGTTTGGCCTTCAATTGAAATGAGGCGCCAAAAGAATGCGGCCAGCATGAGTGGAGAGTTGCGCTCATTTAGCGCGTGCAGTGCACGAGACAACAACTCGTATAAGTGCGGAACCGGGTCTTTGTCCGGGGTCACTTTGTTGATTGCTTCCACCATTGCCAACCCTTGACGCAAGCGATCAAAGTCGTCACGCAAGTTTTGGTGTGGGTGAATGAGTTTGACTTGGTCAACGGTGTCTAGTTCACGACCAGACCTCAACGACAGGTCGACATGACTCATGGGCTCCAAGCGAGCACCAATGGACGACTTCGTTTTGCGCACACCCTTTGCCACCGCACGAATCTTTCCGTGAGTTTCCGAGAGCAAGACCACCACACGATCTGCTTCGCCAAACTTGTAAGACCCCAACACAATTGCGTGGTCGCGATAGGTACTCACGAATCAAGACCGCCAAAGCGGCGATGACGTCTGTTGAAGTCGTCGATTGCTAACTCCAAGTGACTTGACTCAAACTTGTCCCACTCGAGATCAATAAACACCAATTCGCTATAGGCAAGTTCCCACACCATTGATTCGGGAATTCGGTCAGCCGGACCGAGTACGACAACTAGATCGGGTTCTTCTGTGGCAGGAGCCAACACAGCCTGTGACAACATCTCTTCGTCTAATGACTCGGGATCTACACCAGCGCTGCGGAGGCCTTCAACGGTTGCTGCGAAGCGATTGTGACCGCTCGCAACCGGATCAACAATGACGTGCAACGATTCGTCGCGTTCCCACACAAAACGAGAGCCATGTGGCACGGAAACTTCTGTCACTTTGTTCACCGATGTCATTAACTGTGCGTACGCCAGCAAATCATTTTCTGAGAAATCGGGCCCGTGATGTGGAACAACAGTGACCCAATGGGCACCTTCTGCCGCCGCAGCGCGTGCCACTGCTCGAAGACGCTCATCCCATTTTTCGACAGACATCTCAAGCCATTCGGCAGGAGTACCGCCCGCCACCACCACATGGCCGAGGCCCGGCTGGGTGGGAACGGACTGCTTTGGCATAGCTCTAGTCTCCCACGCCACAACCGTTCAGACGCTTGCATCGGCGAGGACGCTCCCCCTTACTAGGGTGTTCAACACCATGAATTCGTCCGGTTCACCTCGCCTCCACGTTGCGTGCATCATGGACGGAAATGGGCGCTGGGCAAGTCGTCGCGGACTTCCCCGCACCGAGGGCCACACTGCAGGCGAAGAAGCGCTTGCCGATATCGTGCGCGCCGCCGCCGACCGTCCGGTGGGTTGGCTCACCGCCTTTGGCTTCTCCACCGAGAACTGGGTACGTCCACGCACCGAAGTTCGCCACATTCTGTCTCTGCACCGCCGTTTGTTTGCCCGCACCGAAGAAATGAATTCTCGTAACGCACGCACTAGGTGGATAGGTCGACCATTTGCCGAAAAAGGGTCGCGTACACCTGTGTACGTGCAGAAGGCAATCACAAAAGCCATCGCAGACACAGAGAAAAATACTGGGCTTACTGTCACCATCGCGTTCGAC
>CAIVDG010000011.1 GCA_903904615.1 uncultured Acidimicrobiaceae bacterium
ATCTTTGCCATGGGTTTTCCTCCGGTTTGTGGGGGTATGCCTGATATTGGGGGGATTCGCACTCGGGCGAATCGACTGCTAGCACTCTACCGTTGAGACTGCTAACCCAACACCGGGCGGTCCGACCACTGGGCCCGAATTCCCCCATGCCGTATGGCCTTCACGGACCAGACAGAAGAGATGGAACTCTCCGGCAACCGTAAATGTCCGTGCGGCCTAGGGCCTCACTCAAGTTGCTTCGACTAAAAGCCGCCAGCAACCGCCGGAATAATCGACACGGTGTCGCCGTCTTTCACAGGAGTGTCGAGACCGTTCATGTAACGCACATCGTCATCAGATACGAAGATGTTGACGAACTTGTGTAACTCACCAGCATCATCGAACAAACGCTCACTAAAACCGTTGTGTGCTGCGTTCAATGCAGACAGAACGTCGCGAAGAGTTGAACCTTCAACGGAAACGGTGGACGCTCCGCCAGAGATAGGACGCATTGTGGTGGGGATTCGTACGGTCACAGCCATACGAAAACCCTACCCATTCACTAGGAATTCGCCACCAGAGGTGCAATACGACTGCTCCACGGCATCGCTGCTTCCAATTGCGATGCAAGTCGAACAAGAACGTCTTCACGGAAAGGCGCACCAACGAATTGAACCCCCATGGGCAACCCACTCGCGCTCCAATGAAGCGGCAGGCTGATTGCAGGCTGACCAGTGAGATTGAACTGCGATGTGTACGCCAAGATCTCGCGCAAGTTGCGACCACCGTCGGGGCCAGCGAGACGACCAATAGGTGGTGGCGGTCCAGCCAACGTAGGTGTCACCAGAATGTCAAACCCTGTTGTGCCATCGGTGGGTTCCCACCACTGCACAACACTGCGACACCATGAGTGCAACCACTGCATGTTTGCCAAGTAATCGTGGGTGGAGACGCGGCGACCCAATTCACGCATCAAGATGTTGTCGGGTTCAAGATCCCCTTCACCAAGTTCGCGACCAAACACGCTTTCGAAGTACGACACATCTGTGTGTGTCCATGCCGCAACAATTGCAGTGAACTTTCCGGCACTGTCGGGGTTCTCCAATGCTGCAGGCCACGCCAACTGAACATCGTGACCAAGCGACGTAAGCATGTCGGCAGTGCGACGAATACTTTCGCGAGACTCTGCATCGTCAAGCTGATGTGCAAACAACGGATGATCAAGAATTCCAATTTTCAAACGCCCAGGGTCAACGCCAAGTTCTTGAACAAGTGGTCGCACGAATGGTGGCGCCGTGTACGGGTCGCCTGGTTCGTAACCGCAAATAACATCAAGAACCGCAGCGGTATCGCGAACAGTGCGAGTAACGCAACCATCAATAGTGGAACCCATCCAACTTTCGCCAAGATCGGGACCTTTGCTCACACGACCACGCGAGGGCTTCAATCCAACAAGGCCACACTCGCTTGCAGGAATACGAATTGATCCGCCACCATCATTTGCATGACCGACAGGAACAATGTGCGACGCAACACTTGCTGCAGACCCACCAGATGAACCACCTGTTGAATGATCGGTGTTCCACGGATTACGCGATGGTCCGTAACTCAACGGCTCGGTAGTAATGGTGTTTCCAAACTCGGGAGTATTGGTACGGCCGATAATGACAAAGCCGGCACGCTTGAAGCGTTGCGTGAGATAACTATCTCGAGAGGCAATGTAATTTTCGTTTTTGAGAAAACGTGTACCCATGTAATGGGGCTCCCCCGCCAGTGACGCACCGAGGTCTTTCAAGACCAACGGAACACCGGCGAACGGACCAGACAAATTCGACGATGCTTCGTCTTTTGCTTTCTCAAAGCGCGGATGAATAATGGCGTTGATGGTGCCATTTACTTTTTCTGCCTGAGCAATTGCTGCATTAACAAGTTCCGTGGGAGACACTTCATTGTTGGCAACAAGTGCGGCTTGTTGTGTTGCATCGAGTGAGGTGAGTTCTGCGCTCATGACACGAACCTTAGATGAGTCTCGTAAGGTTGAAGAATGCGAGTTCTTGCTGCAGCGGACAAGTTCAAGGGAACCGCCTCAGCCGCTCAGGTATGTGCCGCAATTGGCCATGCATGTTGGGCCTTGAACATTGATTGCACCGAAATGCCCATGGCCGACGGTGGCGAAGGAACACTTGCGGTCCTTGGTGGGGCAAACAGAACCTCCACTGTTACAGGCCCGTTGGGAACACCTGTTGAAGCGCAGTGGCGACTACACCGCGGAACAGCAGTGATTGAAATGGCACAAGCATCGGGGCTTACGCTTGCTGGTGGTCCTGGCAAGAACGACCCACTGAATGCA
>CAIVDG010000012.1 GCA_903904615.1 uncultured Acidimicrobiaceae bacterium
GAGAACCGTGGCGCGATCCGACAACCCCAATGTGGCGATGTTCTGACGTAAGACAACAAGCGCGCTCTTGTCTTTTTCCACGAAGATGCAATGTGCGGCCCCTCGCGACAGAGCCTCAATACCCATGGCGCCTGTTCCCGCAAACACATCGGCAACGCGTGCGCCCTCGACAGCATCCATGCTGCCCAAAGCATTAAAGACCGCTTCTCGCACCTTGTCGGTGGTGGGCCGAGTGGCGTCCCCTTTGGGTGACTCAATACGTCGACCCCGAAGGTCACCTGCAACCACTCTCATACAAGGCAGACTACGGCGATGATTCGTCCAAGCGAGACCACTACCTGCGTTGACTGCGGCGGCCCGTGTCATTTACTGACATCACCGCGCGAAGACGGTCTGTGGGAAGTTGGTGACATCGTGTCGTATCGCTGCAGAGATTGCCGCGACGTGTGGTACTTCCCGTTAACGGAAGACGACACCGACGACCAACCGTCGGAATAATTCAGCCCTTGTCGAGTGGGTCGAACTTGATTCCGATTGCGGCCAAGTTTGAAATCTTTGTCGGCATGTGATTCAGCCAGAAGTTGATGCTGAGTCGCTTTGGGTCGCGAACAAACGGTTTGTTCTTTGCCACTGCATCAACAGTTCGACGAGCAATCTTTTCCGGATTTGCCGTGGGAATGAGTTGAAGTTTCTGAAAACGACGAACAACTTTGTTCACCGATGCAGGTGCTGCTTCCACCGCGTCCCACATGTCGGTGTCTACAGGGCCAGGCGACAACACCGTGATGTTCACATTTGTCGCTTTCAATTCCCTGCTGAGACCATTCACAAAATTCAAGATGCCGGACTTTGTGGCGCCATACACGCTCATTCCGGGAAACCCAGCAGTACCCGCAAGCGACGATACGAACACCACATGCCCCTCACCACGAGCCAACATCCCGGGCAAGGCGTGACGTGTGAGCAACATAGGAACTTCAAGATTCACGCGCGCAACAGTGCGAATTTCTCGTTCGTCTTCCACGGCGAATGCCGTAGTGGTTTCCAGTCCGGCGTTGTTCACCAACACGTCAATGTGACCATGTGCAGATTCCACCCGTTGGATAAGAGTGTCTACGTCTGTGTCATCAGACAAGTCGGTGACCATGTATGCACCGTTGATAGACGCAGCAACACGCTGTAACGCTTCGCCATTACGAGCCACCACGGTCACGCGAGCACCGCGCGCCGCAAACTCACGAGCCATTCGTTCGCCAATTCCACGCGAGCCACCCGTGACAAGTACGTGCTTTCCTTCAAGTTTCATGTTTCCCCCTTGGCACACACCGTAGTGCAGCACAACTAGGACTTAAACAAGAACTCTTCATCCTCGTCGGAGAAGAGAAGGTCAAGTTCATCACGCAGAACAGGGAGCGTTTTCAAGGTGGGATCGTCGGCAATGATTCGCTGGGCATCGTCGCGTGCCCACTGAATGAGTTCTAAGTCGTGCTGCAATGACGCCAATGTCAGGTCGCTGGTGCCCTTCTGATTCACACCCATAATTGTTCCCTCTCCACGAAGCCGGAGATCTTCCTCGGCAAGAACGAAGCCATCAGTTGATGCCACTAATGCCTCGACGCGAGGAGATGGGTCTGAATGTTGCGTCACCAAATAACACTGCGACGCCAACTTTCCACGACCTACACGGCCGCGTAACTGGTGCAGCTGTGCAATTCCGAACCGGTCGGCGTCCAAGATGATCATGCTCGTTGAGTTCGGAACGTCGACACCAACTTCAATCACGGTGGTGGCAATCAAGACATCAGTTTCGCCTGAGCGAAATGAAGACATGACCGATTCCTTATCGGCCGAGGACATGCGACCATGCAACAACGCCACACGAAAATCTTTCAGTTCACCGTGAGACAATTCGTCGAAAGTTTCCTGCGCCGATGCAACCTCTAACTTTTCACTTTCTTCAATCAACGGACACACCACGTATGCCTGTTGGCCAGCAGTGAGGCGTTCGCGCACCGACTCCCACATGGCAACGCGTTCAAGCGGACCCGCAACTCGCGACGTTGTAATGGGAGTTCGTCCAGGCGGCAACTCATCGAGAACACTCACATCGAGATCGCCATAGACCGTCATTGCTGCAGTACGCGGAATGGGAGTTGCCGTCATCACCAAGACATCAGGCATGAGTCCGGATTCAGATTCCTGTGCCTTGTCACGCAATTGCGATCGCTGTTGAACGCCAAATCGGTGTTGTTCGTCCACCACCACCACACCCAAGCTCTTGAACTTCACTGCGTCTTGAATGAGCGCATGAGTTCCGATGATGATGTCCACGCTTCCGTCTGCAAGGCCCGCGAGAATTGATTTACGTTCTGCTGCGCGCACCTTGTTCGTGAGCAACTCAATGCGTAGACCGCGATCACCGAACAGATTTCCGTCGTCAGAAATTTTGAGCGACTCCAACAACGCGCGTATTCCTAACGCATGCTGATCAGCCAGTACTTCTGTTGGTGCCATTAATGCGGCTTGATGACCGCCTTGTACCGCGGCCAACATGGTTGCAACAGCAACAAGTGTTTTTCCGGCACCAACATCGCCTTGCAAGAGACGATGCATTGGCTGACCCATAGCTAAGTCTTTGTAAATCTCTGCAATTGTTCGCTTCTGCGCACCCGTGAGAGGAAACGGAAGCGCCGACATGAACCCGTCGATGAGATGTCCGGCAGTTGTGTGTGTAAACCCCGCAGATTCTCTTTCCCACTGAGCCTTGCGACCCACCAACATCAGCTGAACGCGTAACACTTCGTCGAATGCCAGGCGTTGACGTGCATCTCGATGATCTTCAGGAGACTCGGGCAGATGAATCTTGCGCAGAGCATCTTGACGTCCGATAAGCGAATGAGATTCAAGAAGTGATGCCGGAACAGGGTCGTCGATGCCGCGAGGCTCACACTTAGATAAGGCATCTTCAATCCATCGCGCAAGATCCCACGAGGTGATGCGTGACTTTTCACTTTGCGGATACACGGGAACAAAGCGAGCCGCGCGATCACCAATGCGATCCACCACAGGATTCGTCATTTGGCGATAGCCGTTGTACATCTCTGCTTTTCCGAACACCGCAATTTCAATGCCCGGCTGCAGCTGCTTCTCGCGCCACCGTTGATTGAAAAAAGTCAGCGACAGTTTTCCGGTTTCGTCGGCAACTGTTGCCGTCACCATTACTCGACCATTTTTAGTTTGAATGCTGCGGCACTTTTCAACATGGACCATCACCAAAGTGTCAACGCCTAGTTGCAGATCTCGAAGTGTTGCCATGTTGGTGCGGTCGATATATCGACGCGGGTATGTCTCGAGAAGGTCAAGAACACTAAAGACGCCAAATGATTCAAGCGATGACTTGGCTTTGTCGCCGATTCCCTTAATGCGTTCTAGACCAATGTGGTCCAAGTCGCGCAGAGTGAGTGGTGCGTTACTCAACGCCGAAGAGGTACGGGTAGAGCGGTTGACCGCCAACATGAATCTCTATTGCTACGTCTGGCCGGTTCTCGGTCACCCATGCGGTGATCTGATCGGTTGATGCAGTACCAGAACCGTCTCCCGTGACGATGGTGAGCAACTCGCGAGAATCGTCGATGAGATGATCAAGCAACAAAGTTGCTGAGCCCACCATGGTTCCGGCAATAGAAACAATTCCGTCGCCACGAACAAGGCCAATCCAATCGCCTTCGGTCACCTTGCCTGCATCGGTGTTGGTGTCGCGAACAGCTTGGGTAATTTCTCCGGTTGCAACAGCCTCTGCCGCAACAGTCATTGATCGGGCGTTTGACTCCGCCGATGCCTCAGGGTCATACGACACCAGCGCTGCAAGAGCTTCGGGCATGGAACAAGTAGGAACGACTCGCACGTCTTTTGTTGTGAGTGCATCTATCTGTTGTGCGACAGGAATGATGTTTTTGTTGTTGGGGAGAATGACAACTTGACGCGCATTCATATGCTCCACTGCGGCTAGTAGTTCTGCAGTGGACGGATTCAGTGTTTGTCCACCAGAAATAACGCCATGCACACCCAACTGTCCGAACAGCTCGGCCAATCCGTCGCCACTTGCAACCGCAACAACGGCGCACGTCACGGGTGGTAGCGAAGGTGAGTGCGTACGGGACTGCACAGGGCTACCCAGTTCCGCTTCGCGTGCGGCATGTTCTTCCGCCACTTCTTCAAACAGGTCGGTGACGCGAATGTTGCGTGGTCGTCCGTTCAGCAAGAGTGGCGCTTCAATTGCTGCCCCAATGTCGTTGGTGTGAATGTGGCAGTTGTACAAGCCGTCTCCACCCACCACCACGATGGAATCTCCAATGGTTCCCCATGCCGACTTGAACTCGGGTGCTCGCGAATCATCAAGGTCGAGCAAGAACATGACTTCATAACGCAGTTCACTGACATCGACAGTTCCGTCTTCGTGCTGGCGCTTCGCCACTGCATCAAGTTGTTCTGCGCTTGGGCCCGCAGTTTCGTCGGGAACGGGAAGTTCTTCGCCGTCGATGATGTTCAAGAAAGCGTCGAGCAACAACAAGAAGCCAGCACCGCCA
>CAIVDG010000013.1 GCA_903904615.1 uncultured Acidimicrobiaceae bacterium
GAAGACGATATGCGTCTGGCTCAAGTGGCCGGAACAGAAATCACGTCGTCCACCGTGGGTCATGCAGTTCTTGAACGTCTTCGCGATCTAGACAAAGTTGCTTATGTGCGCTTTGCCAGCGTGTACAAGAACTTTGACGACACGTCTGACTTCAGTCGCGAACTTGCGTTACTGAAGCAGTCGTAGAGCGCACGTAGCGAACAAACGCAAAGTTGTCGCGTTGCTCTACAGAGGCAAGTGCAAACCGCCGAAGTGCATGGGGTGCTAACGACAGTGATGGCCCGCGTGCGCCAACAAGCCTTGGAGACAACGTGATGTTCAGTGCATCCACCAGATCTGCATCCAGTAGAGCAGCGTTCAACTGAGGTCCGCCTTCAACGTGAACTATTCCTTCGGGAAGTTGCTGAATGACTGACACAAAGTCGATTGTGCCTACGCCCGCGCGAATGCTGTCGACGGGAACCGGTGGTGCATCGGTGGTGGTCACTACAAAGCCCGCGCCCGATGTGAATAGTGGCGAATCAAAATTGAGAGCGCACGACAAAGTGACCACACCGATGCGAAGACCAGGTGCTGACGGTGGGCCGTAGTTCTCGAGGCGAGCAGTGCCAGCGCCCACCAAGACCACGGAGGCAGCGGCTCGCAACTGAAGAAGTCGAGCTTGGTCGGCAGGGCCACCTAGCGGGCGAGAGCGCCCCTGAACATCGATAGCGCCGTCTGGCGTGGTGATCATGCACACCTCGACACTGCGTTCCATGAGGTCAGTGTACGAACGCTGATGACGCCAGCGTGCAGGCGTGGCAGAGTGAAGGCATGACTGACACCGCCAATCGCACCGTTTTTCGTACATGCCCACTGTGTGAGGCCACATGTGGTCTCGAGATCACGGTGAACCCGCAAGAACAAGTGGTGCGCATCCGCGGTGATCAGAAAGATGTCTTCAGTCACGGATTCATCTGTCCAAAGGGAAGCACGCTGAAGCAATTGCATGAAGACCCCGATCGTCTTCGTGCGCCGTTAGTGAAGCGCAATGGTGTTCATGTTGAAGTGACATGGGACGAAGCGTGGCGTGAAGTAGAGCGCGGATTCGCTGACGTTATTGAACGTCATGGTCGTGGATCCTTGTCGGCGTACTTGGGTAACCCGAACGCACACAACTTGGGGCCACAGATGTACACCAGCGCAATGTTGAAGTCGATGGGGTCACGCAATATCTTCAGCGCGTCATCTGTTGACCAAGTCCCTATGCATGTTGCGGGTGGCTTCATGTTTGGAACTGCGCAAAGCATTCCCGTGCCAGATCTTGACCACACTGATTATTTGTTGATGTTGGGTGCAAACCCGTACGCATCAAACGGCAGTTTGTGCACTGCTCCCGATTATCCGGGTCGCATTCAAGCCATTCGCGCACGCGGTGGAAAAGTTGTTGTTGTAGATCCGCGTCGCACAAAGACAGCTGAAGAATCTGATGAATGGGTCTCTATTCGCCCGGGTACCGACGGCTTGTTTATGTCTGCGCTTCTTCATGTGATGTTCGCCGAAGGAATCGCAAAGATTGAGCCGCGGATTGCATCGTTGGCAAATGGCATTGAAGAATTGAAAGCTGCAGTGGCGCCATTCTCGCCATCTGCTGTCACCGCCCTCACAGGTGTTCCCGAAGAGGACATTGTGCGTATTGCGCGCGAGTTGTGTGCTGCTCCAACGGCGGCGGTGTACGGACGCATTGGCGTCAACACGGTGTCGTTCGGAACAACGAATGCGTGGCTGGTGAATGTTCTGAACATCGTGACGGGCAACTTCGACAAGCGTGGCGGTGCCATGTTGACCACGCCTCTTGCCGGTAGTGCCACTACACGCGGAACAGCAGGAAAAGGCAAAGGATTTGCCACTGGTCGCGGTCACAGTCGCGTGAGCAAGAAGCCAGAAGTTCTTGGTGAGTATCCCGTTGCGGTTCTGGGTGAAGAAATGCTCACACCTGGCGAGAATCAAATTCGCGCGGCCATCACCGTGGGCGGCAACCCTGTCATGTCTACGCCTCACTCCGCGCAACTAGACACTGCATTTGCCGGACTTGAGTTCATGGTGTCGGTGGACATTTACTTGAATGAAACAACGCGTCACGCAGATGTGATCTTGCCTTCGCCGTCGGCACTAGAGAAAGATCACTACGACCTTGGGTTGTATACGTATGCAGTTCGCAACGTTGGCAACTACAGCCAACCTGTGTTGAAGAAGAACGATGACCAACCAGACGAGTGGGAAATTCTTGTGAAGCTCGGTGGCATACTGCAGGGTCTTGGTGCCGACTGTGATGTTGCTGCAATAGACGACAACATCATTGCGGCAGCGGTGACGTCTGCAGTTGCGAATTCCTCATCACCAATTTCGGGTCGCGATGCCGATGAAATTCTTGCACTGTTGTCAAAGGGCGGCCGACGCGGAACTGCACGCATGCTTGATTTCATGTTGCAAGTTGGCCCATACGGCGCTGCGTTCGGAACAAACGCAAACGGAATCTCGCTCGACGTGATGTTGGCAAATCCGCACGGCGTTGACATGGGTCCACTCGAGCCACGTTTCCCTGAAGCATTGCGCACACCATCGGGTCGTATTGAAGTGTCGCCACCGCAACTCATGGAAGACATGAAGCGTTTGTATTCATCACTGTCGTCGCCACAAAGCGACATGGTGTTGGTAGGTCGACGTGAATTGAAATCAAACAATTCATGGATGCACAACATCAAAGTGTTGACAAAAGGATCGTTGTCATGCACTGCGCATGTACATCCTCATGACGCACAACGTTTTGGTTTGTCGAACGGTGCCACGGTTCGCATCACGAGTCGTGTTGGTTCCATTGATGTGCCCGTTGAGATCACCGATGCAGTGCGTCAAGGTGTGGTCAGTGTGCCCCACGGATGGGGTCACGGCGTTCCAGGAACCAGAATGGGCGTGGCGGCTGAGAAGGCCGGAGTGAACTCCAACATCCTCACCGACGACAAGGAAATTGACCCCTTGTCGGGCAACGCGGTGCTGAATGCCATCCCTGTGACCCTTGTAGCGGTGTAGTCGGCCTCAAAGCCACCGGTTGTCCCCAGAAGGGGTGGGGTTCTCCACAGTTCACCCACAACACAATCCACTGAAAAACATGGGGTTTCCCCAGAAAAAAACTTCAATTCACATGGATGTCCACTTCCAATCCACAGGGATGTGGCCGTATGTTCAGGGGGTAGTCGGCAGCGGTACCAGACCATCGGATGTGGGGGAAAACAAGGTTCGAACCCGGGGCCGGGCGGTCCCGTGACCTGGTGGAATGGGCCGCAGCCGCGCTACGCAAAAGAATTTCGTGAGGGTCGTTGACAAAGGTGTAACTACAGTGCTGTAATCTCACAACCTCTTGTGGGTTACTCGCAAAAGGGGGAGGGTTACCCACTACATCTTGTGGTAGGGGTGTCTCTCCCGCCACATATTGGTCGTCCGACCAACAAAATCACGCTTAGTAGGAGAAATCATGTCACTCGCACCAGATCGCTTGTCCATCGGCATCGGCCGATTCTTTACAACTCCGGGCGTTCACCCGTACGACGAAGTGGCATGGGAAAAGCGCGACTCGCGCATCACCAACTGGCGCGACGGCACGGTGGCGTTCGAACAGCTCGACGTTGAGTTCCCTGTTTCGTGGTCGCTCAACTCCACCAACATCGTTGCTCAGAAGTACTTCCGCGGAACTCCCGGAACACCAGAGCGCGAGAGCAGCATGCGCCAGGTCATTGACCGCGTTGCCGACACCATCGCTACGTGGGGTATCGAAGGTGGCTACTTCGTAGACAACGAAGAAGCAGAAGCATTCCGCGCAGAATTGAAGTTCATTCTCGTGACTCAGCGTGCAGCGTTCAACAGCCCCGTGTGGTTCAACATTGGCGTGAAGGGTGTTCCACAGCAGGCGAGTGCGTGTTTCATTCTTTCCGTTGAAGACAAGATGAATGCCATCTTGAACTGGTACCGCGAAGAAGGCGTGATCTTCAAGGGTGGTTCGGGCTCCGGAATTAACTTGTCAAAGATTCGCTCCAGCTACGAAAACTTGGAAGGCGGCGGAACCGCTTCTGGCCCTGTGTCATTCATGCGCGGTGCCGACGCATCTGCCGGAACCATCAAGTCGGGTGGCAAGACTCGCCGCGCCGCAAAGATGGTCATCCTCAACGCCGACCACCCAGACGTTGAAGAGTTCATCTGGTGCAAGGTGAAAGAAGAGCGCAAGGCTCGCGTATTGCGTGACGCAGGTTTCGACATGGACCTCGACGGTGCCGACTCGTTCAGCGTTCAGTACCAAAACGCAAACAACTCAGTTCGCGTCACCGACGAGTTCATGAAGGCTGTTGAAGAAGATCGTGATTGGAACCTCAACGCAGTCACCGACGGCACACCTGTTCGCACTATTCGTGCACGCGACTTGTGGCGTCAAATTGCAGAGGCTGCATGGGAATGTGCAGACCCTGGTCTTCAGTTCGACACCACCATCAACAAGTGGCACACCGCACATGCGACAGGCCGTATTAACGGCTCGAACCCATGTTCTGAATACATGCACATCGACAACTCAGCATGCAACTTGTCATCGCTCAACTTGTTGAAGTTCCTCGACGACAACGACCGCTTCGATGTTGAGGCATACCGCCACGCAATTGAAGTCATGTTCACAGCACAGGAAATTCTTGTTGGTCGCGCCGACTACCCAACTGAGCCCATCGGTGAGAACAGCCGTAAGTTCCGTCAGCTTGGTCTTGGCTACGCAAACCTCGGCGCACTTCTCATGGCACTTGGCTATGCATACGACTCCGAAGGTGGTCGTGCATGGGCAGCAGCACTTACGTCACTTATGACAGGACACGCGTACGCAACAAGTGCACGCACCGCTAGCCGCATGGGGCCATTCTCTGGTTTCGCAGAAAACGAGAAGTACATGTTGAACGTGTTGCGTATGCACCGCGACGCACATGGCGAAATTGAAAACTCCACATCGGTTCAGGGCGACCTGGTTGTTGCCGGTCGTGAATCATGGGAAGCCGCAGTTCGTGACGGAGAGGAATAC
>CAIVDG010000014.1 GCA_903904615.1 uncultured Acidimicrobiaceae bacterium
AGAACGATGGATCCAGACGAGACTTGGGCAAAGTTCTCAACGATGCAACCCTCCAGGTGGACAACATGTCCAATCACACAATCGTCACCGACTGTTGTGTGGCTAAATGGCGTTGTGTGAACCACCGTGCCATCTTGAATGCTGGTGCGCTCGCCAATCACGATTGCCCCATCGTCTCCTCGAAGTACAGCTCCGGGCCAAATAGAGCTGTCGGCACCAATGGTGACCGACCCAATGACGATGGCGTCGGGGTGGACATACGCGGTGGGGTGAATTGATGGAACTTGTTCGCCGAGTGCGTAAATGGGCATGCAGTCAGGTTAGTGAGAGCCTGCTGAACACTGACTGTCGAGCCATTTTCGGAGATACCGTAGAGCCCCTATGTCACGCCGTATCGAGATCGAACTCACCAGCAAGCGCGAAGATGGCACGTGGACCTGGCGTGCCGCCGGCGCCCAGCAGCCAAAGGGTGTTGTTGAAGACTCCGTCGTCCCCGCAGGCTCACAAGTAAAAGACGTTGTGCGCGCCGAAGTTGAATCCGACCTCGATGGCACTCGCGTTCTTTCCATTGCCGCACCGAAGCAAAAAGCCGAACGTTCCGGCATGTTGCAGTTGCTCCCCTCTGAGAAGCCTTTCGAGCCGGTCACTCAACAGTTGCGCAAAAAAGGTGGCCGTGACGGTGACAAGCGTCGTGGCCCTCGTCGCGAGGGTGGCGAAGGTCGTCCACGTGGCGAACGTCGTGATGGTGACAAGCGTCGGGAAGGTGGCGAAGGCCGCAGCGAACGCCCACGTCGTCCGTTCTTTGAAACACCACCAGAACTTCCACAACGTCCGAAGCCAAAGCGCATCAAGCCAAAGCGCGTGAATGTCGACGCTGTGCTTGCAGAACTCCCTGAAGCACAACGTGCCATTGCCGAGAAGGTGTTGAACGGTGGTGTGCCCGCAGTGCGCGCAGCCATTGAAGAGCAAAACAAGAAAGCTGTCGCTGAGGGACGTGAAAAGGTTCCTGCAGAGGGTCTTTTGCAAATTGCAGAAAACTTGTTGCCACGTCTCCGCGTTGCAGAATGGCGTGACCGCGCATTGTCTGCAGAGACAATCATCGAAGACGTCGATGTACGAGATCTTCGTTCCATCGTTGTTACGGCCGATCAATTGGTTGCTATCGATGAACCCACTCGTGCTTTGGTCGCAAAGATGAAGCAAGCACTTGTTGTTCGTCAAGAGACCGAGATTCGTCATTGGCTTGAAGACATCGAAGCTGCTACCAAAGTTGGCCGTGTTGTTCGTGCTCTACGTTTGTCGTCTCAGCCACCAAAGGCCGGCGTTCCGTTCCCTGCAGGGTTGGCTACTCAACTTGTTGATGCCACTGTGCTGGGTCTCACCGTTGATGCACCTGCAGAGCGATGGATCACACTGTTGGAAGCTGCTGCCTTCTCCCCTGTTCACGCGAAGGTGTTGCCACCAGCAATTCCTGCAGTGGTCTCTGAAGACCTGCTGAAAACCATCGTTCGTCTAGGACCACTTATGCCGCAACTAGCTGCACTCTTTGGTGTGGCGGTTGATCCAAAGGCCCGTGCCCCTCGTCCGTTGCAGCAGCCTCGCCCCGACAAGAACGGTAAGAAGCGCGCAGCAGATGTCAACAAGGCATCTGACTCCAAGCCACCTCGTGCCCCCAAGGCTGCTCCTGCGGCCGCTGAGACGCCCGCAGAGGCTCCTCTAGAGGCCGCGGTGACACCCGAGGCTCCGTCTCAAGAAACCGCCGAGGCAACCGCTAGCGAGTAGGTCTTGGGTGTGGACTTTCTGTCCTCTACCCCAACACAACTACGGTGAGTTCCATGTCAGACATGGTTACTTATGAAGTTCGTGGTCACGTTGCTGTGATCACTTTGAATCGTCCCGATGCACGCAATGCCGTTAATGACGATCTTGCTCAAGCAATGGAAGAGGCAATTGATCGCCTTGAGAGCGAAGACGGCGTGTGGGTGGGTGTTCTCACCGCAAATACCGAAGGACACAAGTCTCCCGTGTTCTGTGCTGGCGCAGACTTGAAGGCCTTGAATGCCGGTGGTCAAACATTGGGAACAAAGCGTGGTGGATTTGCCGGTTTTGTGTATCGCGAGCGAAACAAACCAATCATCGCCGCAGTCGATGGTTTAGCTACTGCAGGTGGATGCGAGATTGTTCTCGCTGCCGACATGGTGATCGCGACAACTCGCTCGTCCTTTGGTCTTGCTGAAGTGAAGCGCAACCTCATCGCTGGGGCTGGCGGCCTCTTCAGGCTTCCTCGCGCAATTGGAAAGTCAGTCGCAATGGAAGTGATCCTCACCGGTGATCCGTTAACGGCAGAACGAGCGCATCAGCTTGGATTAGTGAATCACTTGGTAGAACCAGGCGCAGCACTTGACGCAGCGATTGCACTCGGCGAAAAGATTGCTACGTCGGCTCCAATGGCGGTTGCCGCAAGCCGACGAGTAGTTCTTGCCTCTGCGTATGAGTCAGACGACAACTTGAAGAAGATGACGAACGAAGAGTTCGCTCCGATTCTTCAGTCTGAAGACACCAAAGAAGGTTTGATGGCGTTTATTGAGAAGCGTCCGCCACAGTGGAAGGGTCGCTAAGCGATTTACCCACGATGATGGTTTGGGCCACCAAGCCATGACGTTCAAACAGATTCTTCATCGCTCTATCGCCGGGTAAGGCTGAAGCACTGAGCCAGACTGCGCCGTGTTGTCGAAGGTACGCAAGGCACTCGTTCAACAATGCGTCTCCGATGCCGATTTCCCGTGCATCGGGTTCAACGAACACGTGAATAACATCCCATCTTCCACTTGCTGATGGACCGATGCTTAACGAGCCGAAGACGGTTGTACCGACACCCCCAACAAATGTGAGTGCTGTCCCGGTATCGATAGTTGCAGGGGTGCCGCGATAACGAGACGACTCCGCCGCGGAGAGTTCTTTGTGTAGGGCAACAATGGCAATGTCGTTGTCCTGTGCGTGGCGCACAAAGATGGATTCAGGACTCTGATTCACCTGGTGTGTCCGATGTGGGTGTGTTGTTGGGGGCAAGTTTGCGTTGTGCCTCGCTGACGGCATGCTTCACCGCAAACTCCCCCACCATTCGTGCACCTGGTGCTTGACGTCGCAACGACTGCACAGTGTTGTTTACTGTGCGCCAGAAGTGGCGATGAGCAGACACCAGAGGGTTTGTCACTTCTTTGATTTCTTCTTCACAACGATGGGACACTCGTCGTCTCCCATAGGACACACCGGTGCATTCTTTCGCACCAACATGAAGCATGAACTGCACAAAGTCTCGTCTGCACGTTTTGGCTGAAGCGCGTCATCGCTACCGGAACGATCATCGGTCTCTACAACTTCGTCCTCTTCGGCGGGCAAGTCTTCGGATGCCAAACGATCTTTCAGAATCTCGGCGAGATCTTCTTCCACGTCATCGGGGGCAACCATGTCGTCTTCGTCGTCGTCATCGTCGCTTCCCTTCTTGCGCACCACTGTGGCACCGAGAGAATCGTCGTCATCCTCGTCGTCGTCAACGTCATCTTCATCGACGAGGTCGTCCGCAAGGTCATCATCGAGAATGTCGAGATCGTCTTCGCCCTCGAGATCAATTTCCTCTTCGATGTCTTCTGGATCTATGTCGTCTTTTGCCACTTTGGATTCCTCCGTTTGCCTCAGGGCTCGGGGCGGGATACTAGGCACATTCTGGGCCGAAGGGGCGAATGCTAGAAGATTGAGTACAGAAAGTGACGAGGGTCACTTGTGGATAAAGGCGGGCTACGAGTTGCTTCTGCGGGCTTCTGCGCGACGCTCAGACTCAAGGCGCTCTAGTTCTGGGGCTTCTGTAGTCATGTGTGTCATGGCTGCTGCAATCGCCGTATGGCCGGCTTTCTCAGCAATAAGTCGGTGCATTTCGAGTGCGACACGACGGTACGACGGGTGTCCCTGTGGGCTAGAACGCAACTCGAGCATGTGCATTGCCTCTCGTGCGTTGAACTGCATTGAATAACGAATGCGATACGCCATTGACACTGCATAAGACGCTTGGCTGGGGTGGTCTGCCACAAGAGCGTCATACAACGCTGCAGAACGGTCCATCACTTCGTCAAAATCGGCGGTGGCGCCAGCTGCGTCTACAAGATCGGGGCGGGTGTAGCCGTGGTACGGAGTGAGTGGCTGCCATTCAATAGTCAGCAGGCGATGTCGTTGCATGTCTCGGAATGCGCCGTAATCCGACAGCACATCGAAACGGTAATCGGTTCGTTCAAAAGCTCGACCCGGACGGTGGCGTCGATTCTCTCTGTCCCCTACGTAATTGCGAAGAATGTCTTTCTTTTGTTCGACAGACATTTTCTCTACACGAGCCAAGATCTGTGATTCGGAAAGGTGTGAATACGCATAACACGCTGCGGCCACAATCTTGTTCTCGCCGTCGGGATCGAAGTCCACCAGTGTGACTTCATCGACATCTGATGCAATGGAGTCGCCAAACAAGTCATCCACGAGGGAATTCATGTTCGCAGCGTTTGTTGCTAGATAATTCGACCATTGTCCGCCGCGTTCAGCAACATCGACTCGACGCAAGAACGATGGAATGACTTTGCGAAGTTCGGTCAGCATCATGTCTGCATAGACGCGGGCTTCAGGAAGAGCATGTGCACGCATACGCAACAACAGTGCTTCGAATGCTTGACCGCTTCCATAGATACCGACATTCGAGAGAGATGAAGCAGGCAACAATCCGCGAACAGCATCGAGTGCCTTGGCGCGCGTGGCTTGGCGATACACGAAATCGCTGTCTCCCGCTTGCTTGGGCACAGAAGCACGGACATGCTGAGTAACCGTCTCTGCAAGTGCACTGTAGGAATCGAACATACGATCCATATCCCCTACGTAGCGGGTACCAAATTTTCCTTCGAGAAGGTCTGGGTCCCGGTAATAGCGGTAGCGACCGCCAAGGCGCTCGTCATAAGCGATGTAACGAGTGCTCTGCTCGAGATAACTCATCAGGCGGCCCCACTCGAGGATTTTTGTGAGGATGTTTGACGCTTGCTCGCAGGCAAGATGCACGCCACCCAATTGCGCAACAGAATCGTCGCCGTATTCAACGAACACTTTCTCGTACAAAGACTCTGCGCGGTCGACGCCAACAGTTGCATCTACGGCGACATCGCCAGCTATCTCTAGGTCGTTCACAAACTCGTCGAGAAACAAGCGACGCAAACTACGTGGGCTGCGGCTGTAACGCGCAAACAATGCGCCCTTCACAACCTCGGGCAGATTGACGAGCGCAAAAACTGGCTGGTCGAGATTGGTGAAATAACGCCGGAGAATGTCCGACTCTGCCTGTGTGAATTCCTCGGGAACGTAAACCGTCACAAGGAGTCAGCCTAGGAGTCGGGCTGGTCTCCCCCGTGGATACCGACTACAGCACATCCTTGTCAGCATTGGCTTCGGCAAACTCTTTGGCGATTGCTTGTTGCTGGTCTGGTGATGTCCAAAAATCAATGGCAGTCATTGCCATGGCCTTGGCTCCGTCGATGACGGCCTTGTCTGCCATGGGGGTAATTGATTGACGTGCAAACTCGACGGTGTGGATAGCTGTTCCCACTGGGGCCGATGCGATCATCGGGTGAATTGATGGAACAAGGTGACTGACGTTGCCCATGTCGGTGCTTCCCACAACGCGACGTCCATTCACGCCCGGAACACTGACGGCACGTCCAAGTTGCGACGCGTTCGAGATGTACATCGATGAAAGATTGTTATTTGTCACCATGTCTGCGTATGGCGTGTCTACCCACTCATGTGAGAAACCACATCCGCATGCTGACGCACCCGATTGCAATGCGGCGAGAACACGTGGCTTCAAGGCAGACAGCGTTGTGACTGTGTCGGAGCGTACGTACCACTCCATCGCGGCATCTCGCGGAACAATGTTTGGCTTCTCCCCTGCTCTGGTGAAAATTCCGTGGATGCGTTCCGAAGGAAGAATGTGTTGACGCAACGCAGCCACTGCCATGTACCCAAGTACGGCGGCATCGAGTGCGTTTCTGCCTCTCTCAGGCGCGGCTGCTGCGTGCGCGGCCTCACCGGAATACTCAACTACCAACTGTTGCAGCGCAATGGCATCGATGGTGGTGAGATCAGCATCAGCCGAATGAACCATCATTGCGATGTCCACTCCATTGAGTGCGCCATTCCGCGCCATCACTAATTTGCCTCCGCCGCCTTCTTCTGCTGGGGTGCCGAGATAACGAAGCCGACCTCCAGCACGTGGGGCCACCACAGCAAGACCTATCGCTGCTCCTAATCCGGCCGCCGCAATGATGTTGTGGCCACAGCCATGGCCGATATCGGGGAGCGCGTCGTACTCGCTCATGACACACACAGTTGATCCAGTACCAACTTCGCCTGAGAATCCCGTCTCGCATCCGTACATGTTGCGCTCGGTGGGAAGCCCTAACTCGTTAGCCGTGCGAGTGAGAAGTTCTGCTGCATACGTTTCTGCGAAGTTCTGTTCTGGATGAGCATGAATGTCGTGACTGACTTCTACGAGCTCTTGTGCAACAGCATCAATTCGGTCACAAGCTTGTTGCTTCAGCTCGTTTACTTCAGTACTCATGGCTCCATTATGACGGAGGTTTGAATGGGTGACGCGATTTGCTCGCCTACAGCAACACTGTCCAGTAATCAGGCAGTACCGATACCTCAACATGTGACCAGTTGTCGACCGCGCGACCATCGAGAACGAGCCGCTCCCGCGCCGTCCGTTTGGTGTGTGTGAACTGGGTGCTTCTACGAAGAGAAATCATGGGGTGTGGCACATGGGTCCCAGTGCGTGCTTTTTGGCGGGCTAGGAATCGTTGGCGTAGTGGAAGTTTCGAGTCCACTGACATCACATCGAATTCTCCGTCGTTTGGGTGGGATCGTGGAGCGATGTTGAGTCCGTTGTAGAACCCACTGTTCGACAACACAATGAATGGTCCCTTCCACCATGACCCAAGAGAAACGGACGAGATTGCCAGGACCTCTCGTTGATCTCCCGAGGGGGCTGTAACGGTGCATCTCAGGGCATCAATGGGAACTGCTGTGCATTCGTGTCCTACGAGCGGAACAGATGGATGTCCGAGTGCTGTGTGAAGGTCTCCACGTATGACGGAGAAAACTGTTGCTGCATCGTGACGCGCTGCGTCGTAATCGTCTTCGGCTACTTCCCGATGATCGGGGCACAGAACGCGCACACCCCACTCTTCTCCCTTGCGGATGGTCATGATGCGTTAGCCCCTTGTGCGGCGGCGACAACTCCTCTATCGATGGAAGCAATCGCTAGTTCTGCGGTGGCACGAAGTTCTTCGTTGTTCGATGTAGTCACTATCTGTCGAAGCAAATCAATGAGTTGTCGTATTGAACGGACAAAGTCCCCTGGGGTGAGATCTGGATCAAGAATTTTTGACAAAGGTTTTCCCGATGCCCACCCTGCAGTTTCGAATGCGAGGCCCCCATGGGGAGAACGATGCACATGAAGCCCGCGTTCCCGTTGGGCATCTTGTAGTCGTTGACTAAGTTTTTCAATTCTCTTGAATCGCTGTCGAATGATGTCTGACGGCCAACGTGTTGGTCCGCCTGAATCGCCTCCGCGGGGTTCGTAAATGAGAGTGGAAAGGACAGCGACTAGGTCGTTGACGGACAAACCATTGAGAATTCCGCGGTCCATCACTTCCACCACTAGCAGGTCGCTTTCGTGGAAGATGCCCGACAACGTTTCTCCCTTAGGGGTGAGACTCCAGTCATCGATGTACCCAAGGTCTTCGAGTAGTTCCACAACATCCATGAAACGAGCACTGACAGAACCTGCTCTGTTACGAGAACGATCTTCCATTTGCTCTATCTCGCGACGAAGCCGTTTGATGTTCTTTCCACTGACGGGTGAATCTGCAATTCTTCCCTCAGTGGAGTAATCGACCAGACGTGTAGCGGTGTCGTCAACCTTTGCTTTCACCATTCGAGCCACGGCTTCCTTAATGAAGTCCGCGCGCGTTGGTTCAAAAGGAACAGGAAGATCGATGTGTGCACCTTTCATGGGGAGTGACCGCAGGTCTTTTGCCATGACCTCGAGAGTCTTCTTTGACGGCGTGAGAACTGTGAGGCGAATCCCGGCACGACGAGCAGCAGTAGACAATACGAGTCCCCTGCCCCGAATGTTGGATGCGTCAAACATGACAACATCTCCGGGTCGAAGTGCACGCAACGCAATCTCCGCTTCAACGGAGGATGCTCCAGGCGAAGTGCTCTCAGCTTCGTACTCGAGTGGAGCACTACGTTCCAGTAACGCCAATTCTCGGCGTTTCTTTTCAAGCAACGCTTCGGATGTCACGACGTCTCTGTCCGCCTGGAACTGCGCAAACGACAAATTCAAGATGTGGTGTGCCCCGTCCTCGGAGTGATTACGCACCATGTTGACGGCCATGTTGAATGTGGGGCGGAACGCAGATGTCAAACGGAAACTTTTGCTGAGCGCCAATCCAGCCACTTGTTCAAAGGTGACAAATGGATTCCACATGGAGATTGCGTGTCCGATGTCGTCTAGTCCACGACGTCCGGCGCGACCAGTGAGCTGAGTGAACTCTGATGCGCGCAAGAGCTGATGATGATCGCCTGTGTACTTGGTGAGTTTTTCAATGACAACAGCACGCGCCGGCATGTTGATGCCCACTGCCAGGGTTTCTGTAGCAAAGACTACTTTTACTAGGCCTTTAACAAAGCACTCTTCAACGGCCTCTTTGAACATGGGAATCATGCCTGCGTGGTGACACGAAACACCAGTACCAATGTCTTCAAGGAAGTGTGAATACTCAAGAGCAACTCGATCGTCATCACTAAGAGACCCACAATGCCGCTCCACAATCTCAATAATCTGTGATTCCTCATCGGCGCTCGTCAGAATGATGCCTGCTCGCATGCACGATGCAACCGCATCTTCGCATTGCGCTCTACTGAAAATGAACACAATGGCTGGCAACATCGCATTGTCTTCAAGAAGTTCAACTGTCTCGGGACGAGTGGGTGGTGAGAATCGTCGAACTTTCTTTGATTGACCTTGACGCCCACCGTTTGGTCGTCCACCAGACAGCAGTCGTTGAACATGTCGGTTCGGTTCACCGCCCACAATGGTGTTGAACATTTCGGTTTTGTCAGATGCTTTGTCGTGCACTGCGAAGTGGTTCACCAGCTCAATGGGGCGAGTTGTTTCCACCACCACATCGGTGCGTCCCCGAACTGTAGAAAGCCACTCTCCCACTTCGTCTGCGTTGGACACAGTGGCAGACAAGCACACAAGTTGAACTTCAGGATCAAGTTGAATGATCACTTCTTCCCAGACAGGGCCGCGATACGCATCTTGTAGGTAGTGAACTTCGTCAAGAATCACCACTCCGAGGTCGTTCAGGCGGTGAGATGATGCGTAAATCATGTTGCGCAACACTTCGGTGGTCATTACAACCACGGGTGCATCGGCATTGATTGCGTTGTCGCCCGTGACAAGACCAACGTTATGTGCGCCATACAGTTCGCCGAGGTCCCGGTACTTCTGGTTGGAGAGAGCCTTGATGGGGGTCGTATAGAAGGCGCGACGCTTCAACGATCGTGCCCGTGCGATTCCATACTCTGCAATCAGTGTCTTTCCTGATCCCGTGGGGGCGGCAACAAGAACCGATGCATCTGCGTCGATGGAATCCATCGCCTTCACCTGAAAGCCGTCGGGCTGATAAGAGAGTTGAGAGAGGAATTGTTCTCTCAGTGTGCTCATATCGCGGTGGCCGGACGTTTACGCGTTAGCAACCAACCAACGAGAATCGAGATTAAGAACAAGACGGAGAGAGGCACTGCCAGGGCAAGAAGGCTGACAGGGTCTCCTGACGGAGTGATGACTGCTGCGACAACAAAGATGCTGACCAATGCGTAGCGCCATTGTTTAATGAGGGTCTGTGGGCGCACGGCATTGACCAGTTGTAGAAACACCAACAGCACAGGGCTGAGAAAGCCAACACCAAATGCAAGCATCATCATGACGACAAGCATGATGTAGTCGGTAATTCTGTACGCCTCGGTGATGTCTGAGCCCGACCAATTGATGAGAAATTCGAGTGCCTTATCCAGTGTCCAATAAGCGATTGAACACCCGGCCGCGAAGAGAATGACCGATGAAAGAATAAAGGGCACCGCGTAGCGCTTTTCTTGTTTATTCAGGGCCGGAACAACGAAACGCCAAATTTGCCAGAGAACTACGGGGAGAGCCAGAACAAGGCCTCCGTATGCACACACACGCAGGCGTGCACTAAACCCGTCTAGGGGTCCTAAAGCAAAGAGTGATCCGTCGCACTGAAACTCTGGCCGAGAAGAGCACAGGTTGCGGTATGGCCGTGTGAGCCAGTTCTTCACTGGGTCGTATGCAGCCAGCATGACAATGGTTCCAATAGCAACTGCCAACAAAGCTCGAATGACGCGCTGACGTAGTTCTCGCAGGTGGTCCATGATGCTCATTGAGCCGTCGGGCACTACGGCATTCATTGTTCGTTACCTGACGGTTGGTCTTGTTCCCGTGCTTCCAACTCTTCTGGTGTCGCTGATCTTTCGGGACGCATGGGAGGAGAAGGCTCAGTGTCAACCTCTCCAAATCCATCGCGAATCTCGTTCGCTGTCTTCCGCAGGTCAGACACAGGCTCAGCGAACGTGTCTTTAATCTCTCGCTCGAGACCTTGCGCCATCTTGCGCACTTCTCCGTACACGCGCCCGACCGAACGGAGGACGCCAGGTAGTCGCTCGGGGCCAAGGACCACAAGGCCGGCAAGGAGAAGAAAGACTACTTCGCTCCCAGACAGATTGAACACTCTTCCAGCATAGAACTGTCCACCTAATCTGCGAGGGTGCAACAACGACTCCCGTCACTTCGAGACGTACCCATTGCGTTCGCTCATCGTGGGGCCAAAGCGCATGCGCCCGAGAACACCTTGGAGGCATTTCAGTTGGCTCTGAAGCTGGGAGCCAATGGTGTGGAGACTGACGCCTGGCTCACATCCGATGGTGTAGCGGTTCTGGACCACGATGGAGTTCATCGGTCAGGACTTCGCAAGAAGAACTTCTCACAAGTAAAGCGAATCGACTTGGAACCTCATATTCCGGACTTCGTTCAGTGTTTGGCTTTGTGCTCAGAAGGTGTTCATGTAAGCGTCGATGTGAAAGACGTTTCTGCCGCAGAAACTCTTGTGGAAGATGCCGTCTCTGTAGGTTTTCCGCTTCAGAATCTGTGGTTGTGTCACTTTGATCTTTCACAGGTTCTCGCAATGAGGAAAATACATTCCGACGTTCGAATTGTTGATTCAACGCGATTGAACAAGATGAAGGACGGACCAGAGATGAGATCCGCGTTGTTGGCTGAGAACGGAATCGATGCCCTGAACATGCACATCAGCGATTGGAGTGGCGGATTAGTGACTCTGGTTCATCGATTCAATGTTTTTGCATTTGGCTGGGACGCTCAGTTTGCTCCGGTATTGACATCGGCACTTCGCATGGGCCTCGATGGCGTTTATAGCGACTATGTGGATCGAATGGTCGATGTGTACACATCCGAAATTGGATGCGTGCCGCCTACCTAGAGACCACGAATACTTCCGAAAGGCCAGACAACCGCAAACGCTCGGCCAATGACAAGTTTCTCTGGAATCGTTCCGAAGCTTCGACTATCAAACGATTGTCCCCTGTTGTCTCCCATGAC
Source organism: uncultured Acidimicrobiaceae bacterium (assembly GCA_903904615.1). Classification (GTDB taxonomy): domain Bacteria; phylum Actinomycetota; class Acidimicrobiia; order Acidimicrobiales; family Ilumatobacteraceae; genus UBA2093. The sequence continues at coordinate 11,795 of CAIVDG010000014.1, forward strand.
AAACACCTGATCCTTCGGAACTGTGGTTTTCTTCATGTCGACAACGCGACAAATGTCTTCCGGGGTGGGTAGCGCCAACACATCCTTATCGAGATACGGCTCATCGATGACAGTGCCGTTCACAAGCACTTTGCATTTCTGAATCTCGACAGTGTCGTTCTCTATGCCGATAACGCGCTTGATGAGGTCATCGTGCGCCACTACCCCACCGTTTGTAGTGACACGATCGAAGACCACTACGTCTCCGCGACGAATATCGTGCAAGAGGTAGCTGAGTTTGGTCACCAGAACACGGTCGTTTTCGAGGAGTGTCATCTCCATGGATGGACCACTGATGTAGAACTGTTGAAGCACGTAGACGCGAACCAACATCGCAGCACCTAGGGCCAAAAGAACAACCAAGATCCAGTCACGCAGCATGCGGGACGCCGAATGTGGTTCCGGTCCTTCGCTTTCGTGCTCTATCTCGATATCAACCATGGGTTACACAACTTAGTGCGTGCGGAGTGAGAAATGCTTACAGCCCAGCAATGAGGCGGTCAACTCGCTCATCGGTATTTGCAAATGGGTCCTTGCACACAACGGTTCGCTGTATCTGTTCATTGAGTTTGAGGTGTACCCAATCCACAGTGAAATCACGATTCTTCGCTTTTGCCTGCCGAATGAATTCGCCACGTAAGTGCGCCCGCGTGGTGGTGGGTGCGAAATTTTGGGCATGACGAATGTCATCTGGCTGCACCAGCGTCTGCACCATGTTTCGAGTCGCCATTTTATTGAACAGGCCTCGTTGCGGATCGATGTCGTGATACTGCAAATCAATCGCTAATGATTCTGCGCTGTCGAGTGCCGCATTGTGGCGTTCGCAGTATTTGTCGAGGAGGCGTTTCTTGATGACCCAATCAATGCGATCATCAAGTTTCATTGGATCGGTCTCTAGTGCATGCATCACTATTTCCCATTCGCGCAGTGCCCGTGTCTCGTTCTCGTCAAATCCGTGGCTCTTCTCGAACAAGAGCGCCATTTCGAGGAAATAGGACTGCATGTCGAGTGCCGACATTTCTTTGCCGTTCTTCAAACGAACAGCCCGCCTGCATGAGATGTCGCTGGAGATCTCGCGAATAGCTCGAATGGGATTATCAAGAGTGAAATCTCGAAGAGCCATGGATGGTTCCTCCAGCATTCGCAACATGCACGCCGCTGTTCCCACTTTGAGGAATGTTGAATACTCCGACATATTGGAGTCGCCGACGATGACGTGCAAGCGCTTGTATTCCTCGGCATCGGCATGGGGCTCATCGCGCGTATTGATAATTGGTCGCGAACGGGTGGTCGCAGACGACACGTCTTCCCAAATATGTTCGGCGCGTTGCGATAATGCGTAGATAGGACCTTTGGGTGTGGAGAGAATCTTTCCGGCACCTGAATACACCTGACGTGAGACCAGAAAAGGAATGAAAGAGGTTTGGTAATCGTCGGGTTCACTAGACCGTCGAACCAAGTAGTTCTCGTGGCATCCGTAACTGTTACCAGCGGAGTCGGTGTTGTTCTTGAAGAGATAGATAGTGCCGCGAATTCCTTCATCACGAAGGCGTGCCTCGGCGTTGGCAACTAAGTCGTTCAAGATGTAGTCGCCCGCTCTGTCGAAAGTAACAACGTCGGAGATGGTGTCGCATTCAGGAGTAGCGAATTCGGGGTGCGAGCCGACGTCTAGATACAGGCGACCACCGTTCTCGAGAAAGACATTTGAACTTCTCCCCCAGGCCACAACACTGCGAAATAGATAGCGCGCAACTTCGTCAGGCGTGAGTCGTCGCTGTCCGCGCAACGTGCACGTGATGCCGTATTCGGTTTCTAATCCGAAGATACGGCGCAGCATTTATTACGCCTGCAGGAATGTTGCTACTTGTGTTTCATCCACGCGGACGAAACATCGCCTCTCGGTGCCGCGTGCAAGTGTTACAACTTCCAGATCTTCGGCGGTGAGCGTTCTGTCGGGCCCAGCCAATGCGGCGGCTGCCTTCTGGACAGCTGCGGACAACTCTGTTGTTGGATCGAGAGTGGGGTTAAGGCGAGCACTGATGGACTCCGTGTCGCCACCCAGAATGCAGCTCTGCGATTCGTCTATCACTGTTCCGTCATACGTGACATGGAACAACCGGTCGGCGGAAGACGAATGCCCTACTTCGGCGATGAGAATCTCTACTTCAAGGGGCTTTGATTCGTGCGTAAATGCCTGTCCCATGATTTGGGCGTATTGATTGGCAAGGCCCCTACCTTCAACGTCTGCCCGTGAGAACTGGTAACCAGTGAGGTCGGCTGCACGAACACCCATCTGCCGAAGCTGGTCGAACTCGTTGTACTTGCCAACACCCGCAAATGCGATGCGATCGTAAATTTCAGAAATCTTGCGCAAATTATTGGAAGGGTTCTCGGCTACCAACACAATGCCGTTGTTGTACTGCAATGCGACTAGCGCGCGACCGCGGGCGATTCCTTTGCGCGCAAAGTCCGCCTTCTCCTTCATCATCTGTTCTGGTGGAACATAGAACGGCATGCTCATCGTGAACGAACCTCCTGCGCGATGACTTCAAAGATTCCCGCAAGCGTCTCGTCGCCCACTTTGTTCCAGCCGTTTTCATCAATTGTGGCCACAATGGGATACACACCACGGAGAGCGTCTGGTCCACCGGTTGCAGAATCTGCGTCTGCGGCTTCCCACAATGAACGACATGCCAAAGTAATTGCGTCGTTGGCCGACAAATCCGATTTCCATCCGACTTTGACAACAGTTCCAGCGTGCATGCTTCCGCTACCAATAGCGACGTACTCGCGCTCTTCGTAGCGTCCACCAGTGGCGTCGTAATCCCATAGTCGTCCTTGGGAAGCCAAAAGATCGAAGCCAGCGAAGAGTGGCATAACCACCATTCCTTGCATTGCCGCCGGAAGGTTGTTGCGCACCATGGAAGACAACTGATTGGCCTTGCCTTCGAGTGAAAGGGATCGGCCTTCCATTTTTTCGTAGTGCTCTAACTGCAGTGCGAACAGTTTGATCATTTCCATTGCTGGACCCGCTGCACCAGAAATGGCGACGGCGCTATGGCGATCTGTCTGCACAACTTTTTCCATACCGCGATGGCTAATCCAGTTACCAGATGTTGCACGACGGTCACCGGCGATGAGCACTCCGTTTGAGTAACGCAACGCAACACACGTAGTGGCATGCGGGACGCCAAGCGCTTCACTCCACTGGGACATGTCGGGCGACAGTCCCACTCGACGCACTAGCTCTAAAAAGTTTGCACCTGGATCATTCGACGCAGAAAACACCGGCATGGTCATGAACTACTCACCACCCTTTTGAACGTAGTTCTTCACGAACTCTTCAGCATTCGACTCGAGAACTTCGTCAATCTCATCAAGCAAGTCATCAATGTCTGACTTCAGTTTCTCGGAAGCCTCCGAGCCAGAGGCTTGAACCTCTTCGGAAGGGGCAGTCTGTTCTGACCCAGTGGACTTCTGCTGACGAATCCGTTCCTGCATGGTCCCTACGGTACAGAGGTCTGTGGCGGGTTGCGCTACCAGCCTGGGTCGTCCGCCACAGGCTCTACGGCATCATGCCCTAGCGCATCAAGCAACGCGGTAACGCTTTCGCAAGAATTGAGTAACGCCGCTACATGGGATTGGGTTCCCTTGAATGGGTCCATCATGGGTACCCGCTGTAGAAGTGGTCCTCCAATGTCGAACACCATGCTGTCCCAGTTCGCCGAGGAAACATCGTGTGGCCACTTTCGTATGCATTCACCGCGAAAAAATGCGCGCGTGTCGGCAGGTGGTTCGGTCATTGCTCTACGTGCGTCATCGTGCGTGACGCGCGTAGCGAGAGACATGCGATACGCCAAGCAACGTTCCCTATTCATGTCGTGGTACTGAAGGTCGATTGCACGTAGGCGTTCTAAGGGAATGTTCTCGGAATGCCGCGCCATCATTCCGTCGATGACGCGCTTCTTTGCAACCCAATCAATAATGTGTGCAGCCTTCTCGGGTTGTGATGTCAATGCATTGAGAACGGTTTCCCACAGCGAGAGAATCTCTGCTCCATCTCCGTTTGTGGGGTCCATATCCAGTGTGTTGAACCATTTTTGGGTTGAGTTGAACAACTCAATCTGAAGGTCTACTGCAGTGATTTGCTTTCCGCTTTCACAAGTCACCACATGCTGTAACGACGGGTCATGGCTGACATGTCGTATTTCTGTCACAGGGTCCACAATTCGCAAATGGTCGGGAAACTTGTTGTCTTCGATGAGACCGAGGATCAACGCAGTTGTTCCCACTTTCAAAAATGTGGCGTTCTCCGACATGTTTGCGTCACCAGCAATTACGTGAAGGCGACGCCATCTCTCCGGATCGCAGTGTGGTTCGTCTCGCGTATTGATAATGGGACGGCGTACCGTGGTTTCTAAACCAACCTCTTCTTCAAAGAAGTCTGCTCGCTGAGACAGTTGAAACAGCACATCTGCTTCACCATCGCGAGAACATTCCGTTCCCACCTTCCCTGCGCCTGTGTACACCTGGCGAGTCACAAAATGGCTAGTCAACTGTGCAGCTAGTCGTCCAAAGGGAACGTCTCGTGACACCAAGTAATTCTCGTGACAGCCATAGCTATTGCCCTTACCGTCGGAATTGTTCTTGTGAAGAACGATCTCGACGCCTTCTGGTAGACGAGCGTTCGCTCGCTCCATTGAACTACGAAGAATCTCTTCTCCTGCCCTGTCGTAGAGAACAACATCGGACACGGAACGACATTCAGGAGTAGAAATCTCTGGGTGGGCATGGTCCACGTAGTACCGAGCCCCATTGGTCAACACGGTGTTGGCCATCAAGACTTCTACTTCTGGATAATCGGCTTCTGGTCTCCAACCAACTCGTGCATCAAAATCTGGTTGCTCTCCCGTAAAGTCCCACGCCCGCAGTGCGAGTCCTTCGTCGGAATAGGCGTTAACAATCAACGATGACGCCATCATTGGGGTGAGATCGGCTCCGCGCACAAAGATTCCGTATTCGGTTTCAATACCGCAGATCTTTGGCGTGGGCATAGTTACAAATACTGACCAGAGACGGTGCGCTCGATGGCTTTGGCTCCTGTTGGCTCAGAGGAACCGTCGTTCGAATGCACCAATGTGCGGATGAAGACGATGCGCTCTCCTTTTCGGCCAGAAATACGCGCCCAGTCATCAGGATTTGTGGTGTTGGGAAGATCGTCGTTCTCGTGGAATTCAAGACGGATTGCATCGACAAGGTCGTCGGTGCACAACCCGCGCGGTCCCCCAGCAAGAATCCGCTTGATGGCAGTTTTCTTAGCGCGTCTCACAATGTTCTCAATCATCGCTCCGCTTGCAAAATCTTTGTAATACAGAACTTCTTTGTCACCGTTCTGATACGTGACTTCTAAGAACTCATTCTCTTCAACATTCGCGTACATGGAGTCAACTGCCGAGGTCACCATTTCAGAGATACAAGATTCAACTGACCCGTCATGTTTCTGAATCTCTTTAGCATCGATAGGAATCTCGCTATCGATGTACATGCTCATGATTCTTTGGGCGGAATCGCGATTAGGTCGATCGATTTTAATCTTCACATCCAGTCGACCTGGACGAAGAATTGCTGGGTCAATCAGATCTTCTCTGTTGGTTGCACCAATGACAATGACGTTTGAGAGACCCTCTACTCCGTCAAGTTCCGCGAGTAGCTGCGGAACAATGGTGGATTCCATGTCGGATGAAACCCCGGTGCCACGAGCCCTGAACATTGAATCCATCTCGTCAAAGAACACAATGACCGGCCAGCCCTCTTCACTCTTCTCACGGGCGCGTTGGAAAACAAGACGAATCTGTCGCTCTGTCTCTCCGACGTACTTGTTCAAAAGTTCAGGTCCTTTGATGTTGATGAAGTACGAACGACCTTTGTCTGCGCCAGTACGTTGTGCGACCTTCTGGGCAAGACTGTTTGCCACTGCCTTTGCAATGAGTGTCTTTCCGCACCCCGGAGGGCCGTACAGCAAAATTCCCTTGGGTGCTGGAAGGCGGAACTCTCCGAAAAGGTCTTGATGAAGAAAAGGAAGTTCTACGGCGTCTGCGATCTGTTCAATTTGTGAGTCAAGGCCGCCAATGTCGCTATAGCGAACATCGGGGACTTCTTCGAGAAGTAGATCCTCGACCTCAGGCTGGGGCAATCGTTCTAGAAGAATGTTCGCCCGAAGGTCGAGACGGTATGTGTCCCCTGAACGGATGTGAGTACCGCGCAGAAGGTCACCAAGTTCCACTACTCGGTTTTCATCTCCACGAGTAGACACAATTGCGCGTATCCCGTCTTCAAGAACTTCCACGATGGTGACCACTTCACCCACGGTCTCTGATGGACGAACGAGAATGATGTTGAGACTTTCGTTCAGCAGAACTTCAGCACCGCGATGAATCTCTTCAACGTTGATTTCAGGGGTAGCTCGAACGCGCATCTTGCGACCACCAGACATGATGTCAAAGGTGCCATCGTCATTGGACTCGAGAAGGACGCCGTATCCAGCTGGTGGAGCAGATAGCTGACTGACTTCTTGCTTCAGCGATTCAAGTTGATCGCGCATGTCTCGAACCGCGGTCGTGAGGCGGTCTCGCTGCATCTCAGCCTGAGACAGCTGGCCTTTGGTGGCGAGTAACTTTTCTTCAAGCTCGCGAGAACGAGCAGGCAGTTCGGACAAGCGCGCACGCAATTGTTCAATCTCGGCGAGAAGTGCATCTCTTTCGATGTCAGCCACGCCTGAACCTTATTGCCGAAACGTGGGTTCGGCACTCACGGGTGAATAGTGGCGCACGCAACAGGGAGTGCGGGGGGTTCCCGTGTAATATCTCGGGAGAGCCCATCTCGGGTTCAGGTAAAGACGTCGGTACGGCGTTGTAACGAAGGGACTCCCCACATGAAGGTATGGATCGACCAGGACTTGTGCACAGGCGACGGACTCTGCGAAGAAATCGCACCCGACGTGTTCACACTCCTCGATGACGGCCTTGCCTATGTGAAGGAAGGCGACAAAGTGTTCGCTACCGCAAAGGGAAATGCTCAAGGCGCAGAAGGCCTCGCAAACTTCGCAGACAACCGCATTGATGCTGTTGTTGAATCCGCCGAGGAATGCCCCGGCGAATGCATCTTCATCGAACCCTGATTATCAGTCGCTACCGATAAAGCGCGCCACAGTCAAGAACGCTGTGTGTGCAACCATGCGATGGTCTGGACGAACTGCCATTCCTTCAATGTGCCATGTGCGATGTAGTACCTCTAGCGTTCGCTGGTCAACCCAACCTTTACCGAGTGTCTCTCGTACTTGAACTGCTTGAGTGATCGACGGCGTGTAGGCAACCATCAGTCCACCGGGAACAAGAATCTTTTCTGCTGTTGGAGTGACTCGCCATGGTTCTGGCAGATCCAGCATCACTCTGTCGAAGGTGCCGTCTGGAACATCTTCATAACTATCGCCAAGCGTCACGTTGTATCGCTGCAGAGATTCTTCTCCGAGGAACGAGCGAACATTAGAAGTGGCCCGATTGAGGAAGTCTTCACGTAGTTCGAACCCAGTGATGTGCGCACCCCATCGCAACATGGTCATAGAGAGCGCACCTGATCCGATTCCGGTTTCGAACACGCGAACACCGGGATAGATATCGCCCAGCATGCACATGGGTGCAAGGTCTTTTGGATAGATCACTTGGGCACCACGTGGCATTTCAACAACAAAATCTTCCAAGGTGGGGCGCAGAACTGTGTACTTGGCGCCCTTTGTTGACTCAAGGATTCGACCAGGAACTGTGCCAATCACTGACGTGTGAGGGATGAATCCGGCGTGACTATGGAATTCGCCTTCATTGTTCAGCGTGACAAGGTAACGACGTTGTTTTGAATCGATGAAGAGGGCTTTCTCGCCCTCCTGAAAAACTGCATTCACAGTGTTACCTCTTTATCTTTCACTACGGACACCACGAGAGTCTCGCCACGACGCAATTTCACTTGTTGTGATGACGCACCGAATTTCTTATTGAGCCAACTGAGAACTGCTGCGATAAGAAGCAATCTTCGAATGAATGGTGTCTTTGCTAAACGACCAAAAAGGAAGCGTTGTGCAACGAACCGAAGAAGAGACGACACGTGTCTTAGAACCGACGGAACTCAACGCGCCCACTGCGACGACGACCACTGCGGCGCCCGAACACGTAAGCGAGAAGAACGACCACTGTTGCGATTGCAGAGCCAGCAGCGATGAGAGACTGCTTCTTGTCTGTGGCGCGACCTTGAATGTCTGCCTGAAGAGCACGAAACTTGGACTCAAGATCTTCACGTGAAATGTGTGGTGTATCGGACATGTCACTCCCCCTTTGCAAGGCTTCGTTGAGAAATTCGGCTGAAGGATGCGGCAACAAGCACAGAAACGATGACGAGCGTGATGAGGTAGTGGACAAACGACCAGCTTCCGTCTAACGCGGTTCCGCCTAGGTCTTGACTGAGTCGCAAGACGGCCAATGCGAGAAACACCATGGCAAGTCCGAGACACACTGCAGCCAAAGTTCCGACCGCAACCCATCGGGCGGCGCCTTTCAACGGCTCAATAGTCTCTTGGCGCGCATAGGCCTTCACGGAGTCGACAATGTCGGTTACTTGGTCGCTCGGCGATGGCCGGCGGCGGAAGCGTGAGGTGGTCTCTGCCATGAACCGAGAATTCTACGGCTGATAGGCAGTGTTATCCACAGGTATCTATTGGCCGAAGCGAAAAGTAATGATTTCCTGCAGATGAGTGACTTCATCCAGCAGGCGAACCGCACGCTGTCTCAACGACATCTCCGACAGAAT
>CAIVDG010000015.1 GCA_903904615.1 uncultured Acidimicrobiaceae bacterium
CAATGAGGTTTGGAGACCCAACGCCCGCATTAGTCACTGGTGTCGCAGTTGCAGTGGAGACAACTAGTTCATGGGTCTGTGCAGGCGTAAGTGTTACATCTTCCTCTAAGAGCATGGCCACCACCCCGCTCACAACAGGCGCCGCAATGGAGGTACCCGACACGCTTCGAAGCGATGTTGTCGAATGCATTGACGGCGACACCATGTCCGTTCCTGGAGCAAACAGGTCAACGCACGCTCCAAAGTTTGAATATCTTAATTTTGCATCAACCTGATTGATCGCGGCAACAGTTAATCCGGAAGGAGCCGAAGCAGGAGAGGCCGTGCAGGCGTCTCGCGAGCTATTACCTGCCGCGATGACGACAGAGATGTTGTCCTCAATCGCAGAATCTACTGCACTATTCAAAACCGATGAAAAAGTTCTACCGATACTCATGTTGGCAACTGCCGGCGTGGTGTCATCATGATCATTGATCATCCATTCAATTCCAGTGAGCACGTCTGCAGTCGAACCAGACCCCGTGCAATTCATGATCCTTACGGGTATGAGATTGACTTCTTTGGCTGCGCCATAAGTCTCTGCACCAATCACTCCGGCAACCGAAGTTCCATGCCCATGGCAGTCCTCAGAACCCACGGTGTCTGGAAAAACGGAGAATCCAGTACTTACACGACCACCAAACTCTTCATGAATCGCTGAGATACCTGAGTCAATGACATACACGTCGACACCCAAGCCGGTGTATTCATATGAATACAGGAGATCCAACGGTAAATTTGCCTGATTGATTCGATCCAAACCCCATGTTGGTCTTTGACCATCAGTGAGCTCTAGTTGTTGAACTTCTGTCACATTGATGAATGAATTCTCTTCAATCAACTCAATTCGCTGATCTCTACTTAGAGCAAACACTTGGTCATAGGTCAGTTCGGCAATAAATCCATTGACTGAACTTTCAAGTTCTTCCAACACCTCGAACCCAAATTCTTCTTGGATTTCAGCAAGCTGCGAAAAATTATTTCGCAAAACAACGACAAAAGACTCTTTGAACTGATCTCTGGCAAGAATGCTCTGGGCCGTGACACTTGACCGTTGATTATCTTGACCAACAGCTACTACCTGGCCACCCACAACAAACACCGTGCTTGCCACTAGACAGACAGCAAGCAGCATCCTCTTCACGAAACAAATGGTACCGCCGGGGTGTTATCCCTTTTGTAGCTTGTACATGGCTGACCACACTGCTCCAAGAGCATCATGGAACTCGTCGCCGCGAGTGTCCCATACTCGATTCTTGAAGTTGTCGTAATCCAGCATGTCAACGGAAGTTGCGAGCCAGGCCTTGAACACCTCGTCGGAAACGAGAACCCGATAGGCATAGTCGCCGTAAGGCGTATCGATGATCGGCTTTTCTGCCAGCTCTGAGAGCACCTCAAGCGATTGCTTTTCTCGAGCGCGCACGGTGATGTACTTCGGCTCCTCTGGCTTGCGAACTGCACTTACAAATCCTGTTTCAGTAAAGACCCACATTGTTATTTGCCTCCTACAGCAATGAAATACTCTGCCCACCAATTTTGTGCCTCTTGCGGCACTTCGTATAACCACTCAACGTTCACAATGAAACCCTCTTCCCGCTGGTTTCGTGCGTATCCGTGCAC
>CAIVDG010000016.1 GCA_903904615.1 uncultured Acidimicrobiaceae bacterium
GTTGACACGTTTGTTGTCTATTGGAAACCAGCGTGCACGCGAGGTAGCGGCACGCACGCTAGACCGCGCTCACCGCGCCATTGGCCTTCTTCCCCGCATCTAATCTCGTTTACTCGAAATAACACATGCCATTTGATGTGCCTGCGACGTCAGAACAAGCAGGCCCTTCGTTGGCAATACCTATCTGCACAAACTCTCCGTTGCGCCATATGTATTTGATTGCTTTGTCCATAATGTGCCCACCTTCACCTAAGTAACCCACTTCTTCGTATACATACCCATTGCGAACAAACCCCCATCGCAAAAGTCGATTCTCTGGGTCCTTCGCTTCTGGACCCCAATCAGTACCCCAATCGGGATACACAGGCCGCGGAAAAGTCATCCGTATCCACGATGATGTATCAGTGGACCATTTGAACACGGCGAGATCCCGACTTTCTATCGCCGTAAGAATTTCCTCAGGGCCGGCGCGCACCACGAGTTCATCTACACCGTCTTTTGTTACGTCAACGAGAGACATTTCAATCAATGTCGTATCTGGAGGTTCCAGCCCTTTGGAATCCTTCAACCAACGAACGTTCTGATCCCGAATCAAACTCCACGGCCCTTTTAACTTTCTTGAATAAGTAAGTAAATCCGCGTCATCAAGCACGACAACAAACTCGCGGCCCCACATTTCACTCAAATTGGTCGACCCTACAAAGCAATTATCCCCCGATTCGAAACAAAGTTCTATATCAGGGCATATTCCAGACACCGTAAACACCGCCACCTGCGAAATTAATGAACGACAGTAACCCTCAGTTTTATCTTCACTACCTTTTGGCACCTGAGTTGTCGACGTCGACGAAGCAACGGTTGATTCAGGAATTGCTTGTCGTTCAACACCTTGTACACAACCGAGCAATAAGACCACGCCAGATATGGCCCAAAAGTTCTTCCTCATCCCAACACACTCGCATTCAGTTCAGACGCTGTCAGCGTTTCGTAAAGCAATGACGCACTCATCCGTTGAGTCACCACGCAGGACTTCCAATGTTCGTTCAGACGAAATGTCGCGCAAGTGACTCAAGCCAATTTCCTCGTGATTCAAGTACACACGAAACGACATAGTTCTGGGACCGACCAATGTGGCCATAATTCGGCCGAACCAGCCAAGTGTTGACTCACACTTGCCAACATCATGAAGAAGTGCCGCCGCACGTTCTTCACGGGTTGCATGTGAACACAGAACATCGAAACGGAATAAGACCTGCAACGAATGCCGTTGGTCCCTATTTTGCATGCGAGTCCACAATGAGAACTCATCTGGCAACAACACCGCGCGAGCAATACCTAACTGCTCATCATTCACTGGGTGGTTACGGAACGAAGTCACAGCCCTCTTCGCTAGATGAAACACCACTGCCCTACCCCTTTGCTCTCGGGTGAGCATCTCTATACACAGTGATGAGCCTCTCTTGGGAGACCTTGGTGTAAATCTGCGTCGTTGAAATAGTGGCGTGCCCCAACATTTCTTGCACTATTCGCAGATCAGCCCCGTGCTCCAACATGTGCGTTGCGCACGAATGGCGCAAGACGTGAGGAGACAGTTCTTGATGTATGCCGGCGGCAAGCCCGGCATCACGCACCACAGACCATGCTTTCTGTCGGTTGAGACGGCGTCCCCTGTTGGTGAGAAACACCGCGTCACGATCTGACGACTTTGCCCAGCTGTCTGGAATCAACATGTCTCGTCCACCACTGGCTAAGTAGTCACGAAGATGTGCTTCGGCGGTGCGACCAAACGGCACCACTCTTTCTTTTGAACCCTTGCCAAAGAGCCGAACAACCCGAGAAGACAAGTCAAGGTCGCTGAGATTCAAATCACAGGCCTCCGAGATACGCGCGCCCGTCGCATACAAGAACTCCAAGAGCGCCCTATCTCTGAGATTCACTGATTCTTCGCCCGTCACGGCAGACAACAATGACTCCACTTCGTCCAGCGACAACGGCTTCGGAACACCAGTGGGAACACGAACGCCCTCTACTCGTGCAGCCGGATTTGTGTCTCGCTTGTCTTCACTCACTAAATGTGCGTGCAACATTCGCACTGCGGCAAGACGTCGTGCGGTACTTGCAACCGCTTCTCCCTGAGATTGCAAGTGTCGAATGAATGCTTCCACATCATCTTCAGATGCCGAGACAACAGAGGCTTTTCTTCCAGCGAGGAACTCTTCATACCGAACTAAGTCTCGACGATACGACATCACAGTGTTCGTGGCACGACCTCGTTCCACTGTGAGCCACAAGAGGAATGATTCAACCTCGGGAGACGTATCGAAAGATGGCATCTACGCAATTAGCGTACGAGATGCGGGTGACGCCGTGCGGCCAACAACAAGCCATACGCGGTCTTGGCATCGGTGATCTCACCAGAGTCCACCATCTGAAGAGCCCGAGAGAACGACACACGTTCCGTGGTCATCATGTCTTCTTCTGGTCCATGTGGTTCGGCTTCCCCCACCACAAGCCCCGTTGCTAAATAGACATCAACGGACGAGTCAGTCACACCAGGAGACGACAAGCACGTTCCGAGAAATTCGACAGCTGACGCTGAGTAGCCCGTCTCTTCTTTCAGTTCCCGAACAGCAGTCACAGAGGGCTCTTCACCTTCAACGTCTCGCATTCCGGCAGGTATCTCCAGTACTAACGAATCAAGAGTGGCTCGATATTGAGACACCAGCACAACTTCGCCTGAGTCAGTGACCGCCACGGTGGCAACTGCACCAGGAGTACTGACATAGGTGCGTTCAAACACTTCGCCACGAGGAGCCTTTACGACGCGGCGAATGAGACGGAACATGGCCCACTGATGAACCACTGAATCTTCTTGAGTGTGAAAACCACTCGATGAGGTCATGCGAGAACTACACCGACTGCGAAACGGCGCCGCCGGCACGAGCCAAACGAATGTCACGATTCACAAGTGACGCCGCGATGAGTTCGCGGAATAGTGGGTGTGGTCGGTCAGGGCGACTCTTGAATTCGGGGTGCGCTTGTGTCGCAACCCAGTACGGGTGATCCTTCAGTTCGATGAACTCCACCAAACGCTTATCGGGAGACGTGCCACTGAAAACAAAACCAGACTCTTCAAATCGTGTCCGGTAGTTGTTGTTGAATTCCCAACGATGACGATGGCGTTCACTAACAACTGATTCTCCGTATGCATCAGCAACCTTTGTTCCGGGTTCAAGCACGGCAAGGTATGCACCCAAGCGCATAGTGCCTCCCTTGTCGGTGATGTCGCGTTGATCATTCATGATGTCGATGACAGGATGCGACGAGGCTGGATCAAACTCGGTGCTGTTTGCATCGGTCATGCCCAGCACATGGCGCGCGTACTCAATAGTCATGACCTGCATACCCAGACATAGACCGAGGCACGGAACAAGGTTTTCGCGTGAATATGCAGCCGCTGCGATCTTGCCTTCAATTCCGCGCTGACCGAATCCGCCGGGAATAACCATTCCGTCAAGCCCGTCGAGACGACCACCTGCAAGGAGACCTTCAACGTCTTCTGCCTGAATCCAATCGATCTCGACTTTTGCTCCATGGTGGAAACCTGCATGCTTCAAGCTCTCCACCACCGACAAGTACGCATCTTGAAGTTCCACGTACTTACCGATGAGACCAATGCGAACTGGCCGCACCGCAGCATCGACGCGGTTTACAAGCGCTTCCCACTGCGACAAGTCAACGTCACCTTCA
>CAIVDG010000017.1 GCA_903904615.1 uncultured Acidimicrobiaceae bacterium
AGAGCTCCAACGTCGTTTCGGTCTCCCCAAATGGCAATTTGCAATGACAGCAACCGATGCCAATCGTTTCGTCTTGCGGTTCTCACGTCACCTCACGCAACGACCAAAGATTGCAGTGATTGATTGGTGTTATCACGGAACAGTTGATGAGACGCTTGCAGTCTTGGGAAGCGACGGCACAGTCATTCCGCGTCCCGGCGCGTTGGGGCCGGCATTTCATCCTCGCGACACAACGGCAGTAATTCCGTTTAACGATGTGGAAGCGCTGGAGGCGACGTTAGCGACGGGAGAAGTTGCATGTCTCTTAATGGAGCCTGCACTCACGAACATCGGAATCGTTCTTCCTGAGGATGGTTATCTCGCAGCTGTCCGAGAAATAACCCGCCGTCATGGAGTGCTGTTGATCATCGACGAAACACACACCATCTGTGCAGGGCCAGGCGGTTGTACGCGTGAATGGAATCTCGAGCCCGATTTCTTTGTCATTGGTAAACCCATCGGTGGTGGCATGCCAGCAGCGGTGTACGGAATGAGTGAAGAAGTCGCAGAGCGATTGGAAAAATCGTTAGTAGTCGACGATGTTGATGTCTCCGGAGTAGGGGGAACTCTCACCGGTAATGCTTTGGCGATGGCCGCTATTCGGGCCACGCTGTCAAGCACCCTCTTGCAATCTGATTTTGACTACATGATTCCGTTAGCAACAGAGTGGACAAAGGGTGTGCGAGATGCATACACACGGGTGGGGTTCGACTGGCACGTACAACAGTTGGGTTGCAGAGCTGAGTACTGGTTTTGCCCTCCACCAAAGAATGGTCGACAGGCGGCAGAAAGCATCGATCACGAAACCGACGCGTACCTTCACTTGTTCTGTTTGAACCGTGGCATTCTCATGACGCCATTTCACAACATGGCGTTGATGTCGCCCAGTCACAACCAACAGCATGTGGACATCCACACCGAAATTTTTAACCGGGCAATGGACTCATTGGTTCCATAACTATGGAAAGTGTTGAGATCCTTTGGATTATTGCGGTGGTCGCGGTTGCTGCCTTTGCCCAGTCGTTAGCTGGATTCGGTTTTGGTCTACTTGCGGTTCCCATGATGACGCTGCTTGTAGACGCTCACGATGCGGTCATTGTTGCCACCATGATCGGAACCGTGTCTACAGCGGTACAGGCAGTGCTAGATAGGGAGCACTGCGAATGGCCGACGGCGCGTCGTCTCTCTATTGCGGCATACGTTGGAATGCCGTTAGGTCTATTTGCCTTCGTCATTGTCTCGGAGTCTGTGATGCGTCTCATCTTGGGTGTTGTTGTTCTTCTTGCAACGCTTGTTCTTGCTCGTGGATTCACCTTCACCGGCCGTTCGCGATTGATGGAATGGATGATGGGCTTATCTAGTGGTGTGCTGTCCACGTCCACCTCCACGAACGGTCCACCACTGGTGTTTCTCTTACAGGCGAGGCAAATGGAAGCAACGAGTTTTCGCGCAACCATCAATACCGTTTTCGCATTGTCGAACTTTGGAGCAATCGCTTTGTTTGCCGCAACGGGAAATGTGGAACTGGATGGGATGTTGGCAGCAGCAGCTTCACTGCCAATCTTGTTTCTTGCGCTTCGAGCGGGCTACGCGCTTCGACCACGCGTTGATGGCTCCGTCTTCAGAAAGCTTGTCCTTGTCATGCTTGTGCTGTCGGGTGTGAGCGTCCTGTCATCCGCATTTGCGTAGCTAGTCGTGTCCAAACATGGTGAGCCACGCTTCTTTGGTCTTGGGCTTGAAGACGTAGTTGTGCTGCTTCACGTCGCTCAAACGAGCAGCAGGTGGTTCGGAGTATCTATGACCAGGCAAGACGACTGTTTCATCGGGCAAAGTGGCAAGCCGAGACAAGCTCTCATACATCTGTCCAACATCTGATCCAGGCAAATCGGTTCGTCCACATCCATCGAGAAACAATGTGTCGCCTGATACCAGACAGCCGTTGACAAGGAAGCACTGACTACCCGGAGTGTGGCCAGGGGTGTGAACGAGAACAATCTCAAGTTCACCAACCTTGACGATGTCGCCCGATGAGTGTGCGACGAGGTCCTTCTCGGTAAGGCCTGTTGTTCTGACCACCCATGGCACTTCATTCTCGTTGACATGAATAGGAACATTGCATTCTTCAAGGAGCGACGAAATTCCCTGGATGGTGTGTCCCATCATGGACCCACCGATGTGGTCTGCGTGGTAGTGACTTGCGAGAGCACCCACCACTTTCATTCCGTCGTCTTCTGCAATGGAGACAAGATCGTGTACTGCATATGCCGGATCAACTATGACGCATTCACCGGAGTCTCGGTCACCAAGCAGATAGGCGAAGTTCACCATCTGTGTGGCCATCATGTTGCCCTGTGCGAAGTCTTGCCCACTCAGTAACTGGCGAAAATAGAAGCGATGGCTCTCTGTGGTGCTCATTCAGAGCAGAATAGAGCAATGGAAGAGACGCGACGGCTTCAGGCAGGAGATTCTGTATTGATGGGGGACACCCTCATCTCTGTCACTGATGAATTTGCTCAGTCTTTGCAAGAAGGTGACAGTGTTCTTGGAATTGCATCCTCGGCCTCCCTTCGCCGAATCTCGAAACAGACTCGTGAATTAGTAACAGGGGCGGTGTCCGCGTCACTGGACTCGTTCCATCGATTATCGGATGCGTCCTCTGACCAAATTGATGCCTTCTTCGACACGGCTGCGCGTCTCATGGCAGAAGATTCTGTTTTCGACGGAATCGCCGTGGCGAATGCTGAAGATGTGGCATCTGCCCGCAGTCGGGGGCGTTCCACCACACGTTTGTTGCTGTCGTCAAAAATGCGTGCCGACATGGTGTCCGCGTTTCGAATGTGGCGCGATGTGGACGTGAAAGCGGAAGAACAGATCGATTCTGTAAAGCACGATGGATGGACCGTTGAACAATGGCGGTCACCGCTCGGAGTTATCGGATTTGTATTCGAGGGGCGGCCCAATGTGTTTGCAGATGCAACCGGTGTTCTGAAGAGCGGAAACACGGTGGTGTTTCGTATTGGTAGTGATGCTTTGCGCACTGCACGCGCCATCATGCACAACGTTGTCACTCCTGCACTGCAGCAATCTGGTCTTCCTGCTGAGTGTGTGCAGTTACTCGATTCTGCTGAGCACGCTGCCGGTTGGGCACTGTTCTCCGAGAAACGTCTGTCGCTGGCTGTGGCGCGTGGTTCTGGCGAAGCTGTAGCCGAACTCGGTTCCATTGCGCAACAGTCGGGGATATCTGTCAGTTTGCACGGAACTGGCGGAGCATGGATTCTGGTTGGTGAGTCCTGTGATCTCAAAGAGCTAGCACTTCATGTTGAGCATTCTCTAGACAGAAAAGTCTGCAACACGTTGAACACTATTTGCGTGCCTCGTCATCGTGCCGAAGAGATTGTGCCTGTCATTTTCGATGCTGCACGAAAAGCAGGGCGTAAACGCGGCACTGAACCGCGCATTCATGCTGCGGCGGGTTCCAATCAGTATTTACCAGCCGCTACCGAGATAGTGGTGCAAAGAGCAGAAGGTTCAGTTTCAGAGCCGCAAATAACAGTGTGTGATCTTCATTCCATCGGTCACGAATTCGAGTGGGAAGAGAATCCTGAGTTTCACATTGTCTTGGTGGATTCGCTTCAAGAAGCAGTGGATCTGTTCAATACCTACTCTCCACAGTTTGTCGTCTCTACATGTTCGAAATCTGAAGACGAACAACGGTATGTCTGGCGAAAAGCCAATGCACCGTTTGTGGGGAACGGGTTCACTCGTTGGGTAGATGGCCAGTTTGCACTGCTTCGTCCCGAGTTGGGGCTGAGCAACTGGGAGGGTGGACGTCTGTTTGCTCGAGGAGGAATTTTGTCTGGCGATTCAGCATTCACAGTTCGTCTGCGGGTAACCCAAACAGATCCGGATCTACACCGCTGAAATTGCTGCTAGCTCGATGTTGTCAATGAGGCGTACATCGCCAAACCAGGCAGCAACACAGATAACCGCACCTTCCGTGCTGTTATCGATGAGTTGAAGAGTTTCAGGATGACAGACGCTGACATACTCCACATTGGCCACGTGTGTTGAGCGGAGGTCATTGAGGACAGTGTCTAGTAGAACCTGCGAAGAGAACTCCCCAGAAACATGAAGGGCTTTTGCCTTCGATAATCCAGCAGAGATGGAGACCGACAAGGCACGGTTCTCGTTGGTGAGGCGAACGTTGCGACTAGATAATGCAAGTCCATCTGATTCTCGAACCGTTTCAACCCCAACGATTGAGACAGGAAAATCGAGATCTTTCACTAACTGCCTTATGACGGCAAGTTGTTGATAATCCTTCTTACCGAAATATGCGTAGTTGGGGAGAACCGCGTTGAATAATTTGCTTACAACTGTGACGACGCCCGCGAAATGTCCAGGGCGCATGGCGCCTTCCATTGGCACTGATGCTGTTCCGGGTTGGACGGACACACTCGCACCTTCCGGGTACATGGTTTCTACGGTGGGCATATAGACACAAGAAACACCAAGTGATGTGGCTAACGCAAGGTCTTCTTCGGCCGTACGCGGGTATGTGTCGAAGTCGGCCGACGCATTGAACTGAGTGGGGTTCACAAAGATAGAGAGAACAGTGCGTTCGCATTGACGTGCGCTGCTCTCGAGCAACACACCATGACCACGATGTAGTGCGCCCATGGTAGGTACGAAACCTATTGAACGGCTTTGACGCTGTTGCTCCCGAGACCAGGACTGCATGTCCTGTGGTGTGGTGATGATCTCCACGTCAGTCAAAACTGTGGTCGGCGTCGGGCCACGTCTTGTTTCGAACTTCTTCTACATACTCAGCAACAGCGGAAAGCGCAGCGGCTCTCAAGTTGGTGTAGGCCTTAGTGAAAGTGAAACTACGAGACGACAGACCCAGCAGATCGTGCATGACCAGAACTTGTCCCGAACACCCAACACCTGCTCCGATACCGATGGTGGGACATGACACTTTCTGCGTAATCTCGGTGGCGAGATCGCTGGGCACACCTTCAATGACCAATGCACTAGCGCCAGCACTGTCTACTGCGTGTGCATCTTCAAGAAGTCGTTCACGATTGCCGGCGGACTCTCCTGATTGTCGTCCCTGAACTTTGTTGCCACCCATGCGGTGGTAACTCTGTGGAGTGAGACCAATGTGACCCATCACAGGAATGTCTGCATTTGCGATTGCAGCAATTCGGTCTGCAGCGTGGATGCCACCTTCTAGTTTGACAATCTCTGCTCCCGCCTTAATGAGGCGTATCGCATTTCTGACTGCATCTTCAACCGAACCCTGGTACGAGCCGAATGGCATGTCGCCAACAATGAGAGCGTTCGGTTTCACTGAGGCCACCATTTGCACGTGATACTCCATCTGTTCCATGGAGACACCAAGTGTGGTTTTCTGACCTTGCATGACTGTTGCGACCGAGTCGCCCACAAGAATCATGTCGACACCTGCTTCGTCAACAATGCTGGCGAACGTCGAGTCGTAAGCGGTCACCATGGACATGGCTATTCCGGACGACATGCGTTCCGACAGCATGGGAACAGTGAATTTCTTCTTGGGTGTAGCGCTCACTCTGGCTCCGTTCTCGCCCATAAGGCTACGGCGTAAGTGCAAACACCCACATCTGCAGTTGTGTTACTTGGTGGTAAACAGCTCGCGTAGGGCGCCTTCTGGGTCTTGCAAAAGAGAGATTTCAGAGTCCAGACGAAGCGTTGGGCGGGTGGCTGTGTTGTACAGCTCCCACGAGGGGTGCGCGTGCGTGGCAAAGTGCGCGATTTCGTCGGCGAGACGTTGAGCGAGGTGGAGTCTCTCGGGATCGGTCCCAGTAAACATTTCGCCGCCGGGTGCATCCAAGTTGTCAAACGCAAATGGAATGTCAAGTGCGTGACAACTACCCAGAATTCCTCCGAAAGCGGGTGTTGCCCACGTGAACCAGTACATCCATGTGGGATTTGAGAGCGAACAACGTTCATCTGCAAGAGACCATGCTCGGGCACGAAACGCAACATCGGTGTCTACTGCAGATATCAAGAAGTGTGGTGATTCGCCTGCGCGATGTTGTTCATACGCAGCCTGTGCAGCCAGCGCATTCCCCTCAAAGATATTTGTTGTGTGTTGAATCCAATCCTGTTGCGTCACTGTTGCAGCGGAAGGATTGAAAGCAGCCCACAATTTGTTCTCGTCCTTGTTTGTTCCAATAACAAATGGTCTTGCGTCCAATGATGCCTTTGCCAGAAGATCGGATGCAATGGAGTTACAAGACGCAGCAGGGGCGAACCAATCAAACTCACGTGCGGGACGTGTGAGCAAAGCAGTTTGAATCTCCAACAGTTGATCCAAGGACAAAGCGCCAAGTTCATCACGACTAGTGACGGCCGCCTCAGCAAAGACTTCCTTCTGAACCTCCATCGCACGATCGCGTGTTCGCAACTGACCAATAGATGGACTCATTGCCCACGCCTTGTGAAAGAGATGATCGGCATCAGCTGCAGCAAGAAGCGATACAACTGCGGAACCGCCGGCGGACTCGCCAAAAATGGTGACGTTATTTGGGTTACCGCCAAAGAAGGAGATGTTTTCGTGTGTCCAACGAAGTGCAGACATCATGTCTTCTGTTCCGTAGTTCTCTTCACCAAGGAATCCAAGAATTCCGAGGCGATAATTGATGGATACAACGACTGTGTTGCGCTTGGCCAACGAGCTCCCGTGGTACCAATCTAAAGAACCAGCGCCGTTCGTGTACGCCCCGCCATGTATCCAGAAGAGAACGGGGAGTGAGCTATTGGCTGAAGCACCTTCCGGCACATACACATTCAAGTAAAAGCAATCTTCCGACATAGAGGACGCATCAAGTCCCAGCGTTTGCTCTAAGAAACCTGGAACCTGAGGGCAAATTGCTCCGAACTCGAGCGCAGACACATCGCCTTCTAAGGCGATATCGGTGGGGCGAGTAAATCGGGCCCCAGTGGCGTATCGAATACCGCGGAATTCTGTGCCACCATCATCTCGACGGCGACCGGTGACTGAGGCTGAAGGTGTGGTGACAACGGCGAGATCTTGATTCATAGTGACACCGTAGTGTCTGATGCGCTTCCCATAACTAGCGTGTTCTTCGTGTTGGGGAAAGTCATCGCAAGTTTGTACGTTCGATTCAGCTCGTGGGTGTCCTTACATGCTTCTATTTCCCCCACAAATCTCCATGGCAGAACGTTCCATCGCTTCGGACGCGGAAGCCTCATCATGTGGAAACCCACCACAATTTTCAATGAGCGATACATCTCCATAGGTGAAAACACACTCATCGGACCTGGGGTTGCACTATCTGCTGGCATGGTTCCTGGGCAGGAGTGCATTACGAATCCAGTTGTCTCTATTGGAGACCGCTGTCTCATTGGCAAGGGGAGCGGAATTGTTGGTCACTTCTCCATCACCATTGGCAACGACGTATGGACCGGACACCACGTTTACATCACTGACCAAAATCATGGGTATGAAGATGTTGCGGTACCCATCTCACAGCAGTCACAGCCAGAACAAGCAGTGATTATTGGAGACGGATCATGGCTAGGGCATGGATCCATTGTTCTTCCCGGTGTCACAATTGGCGAGCACGTAGTGATTGGCGCGAATTCTGTTGTTACAAAAAATATTCCGTCGTTCTCGGTCGCGGTTGGCTCACCCGCGCGAGTGATTCGCAAATATGTCGAGAATGAAGGATGGGTAGATGTTCCCTAAACGGAAAGATCTAATGGGGGCTGACACGTTTTCATGTCGTTCTCGCGCGCAAAC
>CAIVDG010000018.1 GCA_903904615.1 uncultured Acidimicrobiaceae bacterium
CTGCCGACGATGGAGCACCTGGTCTGTGTGTTGAATCCATCAATCATCTCCCCATTTATGAAGTTCACGCCGAATGTGTGGGCGGGCAACGTATGGACGGAAAGGCAAAAGTTCAAGTCAGCAAAATGGTGTCAAGTCACCAGAAGCATCACTTCTTGTCGGCCTGGGGTGGGCCTTGATAGAGATAGACACCCATCGGTTAGTTTTCTCTTGGTCGGGGTTGTCAAGGGTATAAAGTCACAACTACACTAAATACCCCACTCAGGAGGCATCATGGTTGAATCTGCAGCAAAAAGAGACCGCGCTCGGCGCGAGACTCGTCGCAGGTTCGAACAATGGGCCCGTAACCCTGAATGTCACGCAAATGTCGTGTCGGCAGTGCACAACGTGAAAATGGGCGTTGCCGCCCGTAAAGAAAACCCCAATGCCCCTCGAGAAGGTCAATCCGTGTTTGCTCTTGAGCGAGGCGTCACATTCGAAGGGTCTTTAGTTGCTAACGGAGCCGAACGCCTGTTGAAGGCCTTGCAAGACGCCCAAGTGGTGTCGCCAACCAGCACCAACTTTGAAGACCATCGCACCACATCTAATGGTGGCCCGCTTACCAGTCTCGATGTTGCAGTCGAAACCGGTCACCAGTTCCTCACGTCACTAGCGAACGGAACCAAATTCAACGGTGCCATCTCCAGCCTCACGGTGCGCATTCCACGCGGCATCATGCTTCCCGAAGCAACTCTCATCATCGACGTTCTGTCTGTGCAAACAGATGGCGACATTCCCGTCATTGCCGTGGGTGAAGTAAAGACCTACGCAGACCAAGGTGGCCACACTCATCGCTCAGACCTTGCTACAGCGCGCGCGCAAATGGGCCTGTACGTACACGCTTTGGAAATCACTCTGGAAGGTCTTGGTCTTGCCGAGAAAGTTGAAGTCTCCAAAGTTGGATTCCTTGTTCTCACCTACCCCGGTTCCAACCAACCGAGTGTGCGCAGTGGCGAAGACCTCCGGTTTCAACGTGAACGTGCGCGTCGCGGTTTTGAACTGATGGAAGAGTCCGCTCTCCTCATGAACGGGGAATACGGCGCAGGAGACGACTCAGATCCAGAATCACTTCTGCAATTAGTTCTCGATGCACCCACGTCATTTCAAGACTCCTGCATTGCATTCTGTGAACGTGCCGATGCGTGTTATCAGAAAGCACTCGACAACGGTGAAGGTGTTGCCTTGGGTAACGATGTGCATCGTTTCCTGAATGGCATCTCTCTCCATCGTGCCGATGAACTCATGGGCGGTGCACGACCAAAGAACGATGCAGAGAAAGATCTCATGCGACGCCTAAACGAACAATTGCCGGAGCTTCCATGAACGCATCACTTGAAACAACGCGTCGTCTCCGCGCATGGAACGAAGGAAAACCCCTTCCACGTGGCGAAGTAGTCAACACATACATCGGCGACGATGACGACGCATTCATTGTTGCGTTTTTGCGCATGGGTGGAGAATCTCGTCCGTGGGGTGTTGCGTACGGAACAGCTTCAACTGGTCCAACAATTCTCACTGTTCCAGAAGGACGTAATCGTCAACTTGTTGGCGACATGATGGCCACATTTGCTCCCGCACTTCTCGAACACTTCCGTCATCCTGCGTATTCAGAAGAAACACCAGCCTCGTACTCCACAGATTCGCTTCGACAACTGTGGCTTCCTGGCCCTACCCACTTAGAGATGTTGCATTTCATTGCCGCGGCATACGCACGAACCAAATGGGACCGCCCCGACATTGAGACGTTGCGCGCCCTGGGAAACTTGGCGAACTGCCTCTTTATTGAGTCTCAGCGCCCTGGTCAGCAGATTGTTCAAACAGCAACGAATGCGCTGCAAAAGTCGTTCATCTTCCCTGCTTCGCCTATTCGTCAGGCGCATTTAGGAAGCTTGTTGGCGTGGATCACTGGTGGACGTACTCGCGATACTCGTCTCAAGGCGTCGCGTGCAGCAGAGAAACTCTCTGTGGCAACAGTGCTCGACCCAGAAGTTGAACGCCAGCGAATTCAGAAGCACTTAGAAGCGTGGGGTGACGCGCGCAAAGAGAACAATGAAAAG
>CAIVDG010000019.1 GCA_903904615.1 uncultured Acidimicrobiaceae bacterium
AAAGACAGACGCGTTGCATGAAGTTGCATGGCGATTACTTGGTGAAGAAAGAACGATGCAGTTTCTCTCACTCATTGAACCCGTCGGTGATCGTTACGTTGACGAAATCAACACCACAGCGGGAGACAATTGGATGCCCGCGGCTCGTCCTCGCCGTCGATAATTACGCTCGGCGTGGGAGCCCGATGCGAACAGACACGCCGGGCGAGAACATGACATGCGCGTCACCAGTGGGTTGCGAGAGCCCAGCCGCCGTGACCAATGAATCATCCAGATGTTGAAGGGTGGCTGAATACAACGGCCACGTTTCATGATCTACTGGCGCATAACGAAGTGACGTGCGAAATCCGCGCGAGTACAAGCCCCATCTGGCCGACAAGAAAACCGAAAGGTCGTCGGGTTCGGCAATTCGTTCACCAGTGTGGATAGAGATTGATGTATCAGCCCGACGTGGCCAACGTCGTTTCACTTGCGTGGTGAGAACATTGCCCACACGTTGATGACGAGCGTTCCCCCAGCAATACGGCAGAAAGTATGTGGTCCGCGCTACAAGCGCTGGCAAGAAACGATTCACATCCAGCGAAAAAAACCACACACCAGGAACACCATTTCGGCGCACATAAGTGCGTACGTTGACTTCGGGAAATGATCCGAAGTACGGAACTGCCGGAAGCCGCGGAAGCCCAATGTTTTTCATGGAGAACGGAATAAGCCCCACCCATGCCGAGTCATCGAATGTGTCTACTTCAAGTCCAGCTGGAAGCAGAGCTTGAACTTCGTCAACGGGGTAACGCCAGTGCACATACGCCAGGTCGCGCCACTGCTGCACCATCACTGCTCGTTTCACGGGCTCGGGGCAGTAGTCCATCACACGTCACACGCTACGCACCTCATTTTCGGTAGCAACCTGTTGTGACACAGATACCGTCAGCACGGCAATGCGTCGATTCCTCCCCTCTCTACTCGCTGTAGCGATAGTGGCCACTTTGAGTGTGTTTCAAAGGGAACTTCTTCTCGACATCTTCCAGAGACTTCAAGGCATTCATCCTTTGGAGATCGTTCCCCTCGCTCTCGCTGGAATGGGAATGATCGTCACTCGCGGATTTTTTTTGCGATCTTGCTCTCCCGGGATATCTCTACGGCAATCAATTACTGCTGATCAATCCGCGCTCGCTGCCGGTTATGGAATTGCATTAGGGGGCGGTGCGGTAGGAACCGGTCTACGCATACACATGTTCACGCGGTGGAACATGTCATCTCAGGTGATTGCTGCATCAATTGTTGCCACTGCGGTGGTTCCGTCGTTTACCACCTGGGGACTTCCCATCATTGTGTTGGCTCCTAAAGCGCTCACAACTTCCTTAGACAATGTTCAGTTACTTGCAGTTGGCTTTGGAATCTTCATCATCGCAATCTCCATCGTGTTCTGGTGGTTTGCACTCATGCGCCCCTCTCTCTTCACAGTGGTTGGCCGAATTGGGCTCCGACTTCAGCGTCTTTTCCTTCGTCGCGTTCCTGTGCGTTTCTGGAGATCTCGAAAAGTAGTAGAGAAAGCACAGCCCGATTACTTCACCAACGAACTCCGCCTCAGTTTGCGCACATTGCTTCAAACACGAGGACATCTCATCCTTCTGAGTTCCATGTCCACGCTCTTGGCCGGATTCACATGTCTTGCAGTGTCTGCCCATGTGTTTGGTGCACAAGGACTCACTATGTACGAAGCACTCATTGCCTTCTCGTTAGTACGTGTGCTCATTGCGCTGTCCCCCATACCTGGTGCTGCCGGAATCGCAGAGCTCGGTCTCATCGCGTTACTCGAAAGAGCTGGAGTGTCCCTGCTTGACGCAACAGGCACAACACTTTTGTACCGATTCCTCACATGGTTTGTTCCCATTGTTGTCGGCACCAGCCTGTGGTGGCGATACTCTCACAAACGTCAGGAGACTTCACATGGCCAGGTACATAACAACAATCACCCGCTCGAAGACACCAGAGGAAGCATTCCGCTACATGGCTGATCTGCGTAATTTTGCGCAGTGGGATCGAAACATCATCAAGGTGGAACAAATCAACGGTGATGGTCCCGGGTTACACACAGTGTTCGACATCACGGTTCGCGGCATGGGCGGAAAGCCTTCAGTTCTTCGCTACACCACGGTGGAGTTCGACGAATTCACCAATGTGTTGGTGAAAGGTCGCAACACAATTTTCACATCTGTTGACCGTGTCACCGTCACACCTACAGCCACAGGCTGCGATGTCACCTACGACGCAATTCTCACAGCGAATTGGATTGTTGCGCCAATGAACTTGGTACTAGGCGCAGTCTTCAAGAAAGTTGGAGACTCAGCAACTAAGGGTTTGCGCAAAGTTCTGGCGTAAAACTACGGACAACCAAGTCCGTTCAATGTTGCGCATTCTCTGCACAACCATGCCTTGCCTTCCGGAGTACTCCACGCGGTGGCAAGGTGCGAACCACATGACATGCAGTCATGTTTCTCACGCACCTCAGGTCGAACCTGAAACCGTGGCTTTTCTTCATCAGTAGACATCACAATCATCTTGTCAGAGCATCGAAGCAAAGAGAAGTTCAGACACTCTGCTCAACTGGTTGGCATCATGGGCAACGGCGGCGACATAACGGTCGGGACGAACCACAACCGCGTAGGTGCCTTGAACCGATTCCGGGGCAACCACTACCTGAGCTCCGATACGTTGCAAAGTGTCGGGCAACTCAATGGATACTTGTGTCACCACTGCAAACGACGCACCCTGCGCACGGACAGCAAATGACACGTCTGGGTGGAACCAGAACTGATGCCCCACTCGTGGATCATCGCCAAACACAATCCCTTGTTCAATGTGCGGGCTTGGACGCGTACCGCCATAACCACTCTCAATGTCAACTCCGTGACTCACTCGACCACCAAGTTGATCGATGAGGCGGCCCATGTCGACAGCGTGTGCAATGGTGCTGCGAACATGCGGGGCG
>CAIVDG010000020.1 GCA_903904615.1 uncultured Acidimicrobiaceae bacterium
GAAGCAACTCAGCCCAGGCGGCGGCGTAACTTTTGCCGGAAGTGAATCCTGGAATGGACAATGGGTGCTCGTCACCGGACTTGCGGTGGACTCAAATGGCGCCATCTATGAAGGCATCTTCAACGGATCATCACAAAACACGATTCGTAAGCGAACTTCTATCGGTGCAACGAGTTCGCAATTTGTTCCCGCCTCTGCAGGAATAAGTGGCCTCACGGGAATGACGATCGACTCAAGCAACAATCTGTATGTCACGAGCTCTTTAAATGGAAAAATCTTTAAAATCACCCCCGCTGGCGTTGTGAGCACGTATGCAACTGGTCTTGGCACGCCAATTGGTGGACCTGTTTTCAACTCAACGACAGGTGTTCTTTATTACGTTGATGGAAACAAAGACATCATGAAGATTCCTGCAGGTGGCGGTTCAGCAACATTGCTTACTGCTGCATCCTGCAACATGGATGATTATTCCCTTAGCAATCTTTTTGGCAATACGGGTCAGCTCGCAATCGACTCTGCCGGTTTTCTTTACGGATCGCAGTGTGAAGGAATTACCCCATCGAGCAGCCCTAATGCTTCACCGATCACGCAGATCAATCCAAACTCTGGCGCAATGCGTGAATACATGAGTTGGTCCGTGTGTACGCACGGAAACCTCGCGAATGGTTGGGCAGCAGGCTGTGGTGGAAATACTGCACTTGGCTTCCTTGGTAATGCTTTGTACACCGCTGGCGCTCATATGGGTAGTTCCGGTGTCTACGGCATGAATCCATCCGGATATGTAGCGACATATACGTACACAGCAGCGACAGCAGGAACTTTCGCCATCGGTGCAAGCCTTGCTCCAACTGACAGTGGAACTTATTCAGCGTCCTCGGGTGCAGGAAGTTTGTCTGTGCGTCCTGCGGCACCATCGGCTCCGGATCTTGCAACAAGTTCTGACTTGGGTAGTTCAAGCACGGACAACAACACAAGCGACAACACGCCTCTCATTGAATTACCTGGCTCTGGTACGGCCGGAAACACCATCACCGTGACGGCAACCAAGGCAGGTTCATCGAATGTGACCTGTAGCTATGTGCTTCCAGGTACGGGTTGCAGCCTCGGCACACTTTCCGATGGCACGTGGTCCATCACCGCAACCGAGTCTCATCCCACAGCAGGTGCATCTACAGCATCGACAGCGTTGTCGGTCTCAATTGATACAAGCGCGCCGACAGCACCAGGTGTGCCTGATCTGGCAAGTAGTTCAGATACGGGTACGAGTAACTCTGATAACAACACAAACGACAACACCCCCACATTGAGTGCAACGGGCGGAAGCACCGGAGACACCATCACGCTCAGTGCTACTAATGGCACCAGTACGGTGACTTGCTCTTATGTGGTTGGCAGTGCGACTAGTTGCACCTTGCCTACGTTGAGTGACGGAACATGGACTGTTTCGTCCTCGGTGACTGACCTAGCTGGCAATACCACTAATAATCCAACGTCGCTCTCGATTGGTATTGATACGAGCGCCACAGGCGGACTCGCTGTTGACCTTGCTACGTCGTCGGACACTGGTTCATCGTCTACCGATAACAACACGTCGGATACAACTCCAACGTTCTCGCTGACTGGCCAATCAACGGGCGATGTTGTTGTCATCACTGCATCTCGTGCGGGTGCTGCAGATGTCACGTGCACGTACACAGTGGGAGTTGCGTCGTCTTGCACTCTCGGCACATTGACTGATGGTTCATGGTCAGTGGTTGCGAACGTCACCGATGCCTCAGGTAACACGGGGAACACTTCAGCGTTGTCGATGACAATTGCTACCTCTGCATCTGCACCTGGCATTCCGGACTTGGTGAATTCCTCGGATACAGGGACGTCCGCAACGGACAATCTCACGTCTGACACCACACCAGCAATCTCTGGTGGAGCGCTGCCTGTTGGAACTTCGGTAACGGTGACAGCAACGAAGGCCGATGGTACGACAGTCTCATGCACCTATGTTGTGACTAATTCAGTCACCAGTTGCGATTTACCTACCTTGAGCGATGGAGCATGGTCCATTTCCAGTGTCGTGACTGATCCTGCGGGCAATGTGTCGCCATCAAGTTCTGCGTTAGCTATCACCATTAATGGATCACTACTAGATGCTGGTACCAACGCACAAACAGACGGATCGACTGGGTCTCTTCCGCAGGATATTGCCCGCCTGGATCAAACCCCGCGTAATTTTGGAGCGGGTTGGATAGATGCCATCGCAAGTCTCAAGAACAACGAAGTGGGGCGTGTGTCGCATGTTGTATTTGTTGTGCGCAACGCAGATGGAACAGCTGCAAGAACAGTTCGTGTGAGAGTGCCAACTAACGCTCGTCGCATCACCACACGACTTCCGCGGCTTGTAAATGGGCAGCGCATCGTGACCTTTGTGGAAAACAATTTCGGATTATCGCCCAACGCTCCGAAGAAGCGAAATGTCGTTCAAGGAGCAACTGGGCGCGGCCGAGATGCTGCAGGTAATCCAATTCTGTTTGGCGATTCCTTGTTAGTAGATCGAATCATTTTTGATCCGACATCTCCCGTGTTGGATTCTCGAGATAAGGCGCAGTTGGATCGCCTTTCACGCGAGCTTCGAGGCCGAGCTGGTCTGTTATTGATTTCTGGGTTTGCACGACAGAACCTCATTGATGGTTCTAAGTTCCTGAAGAATCTGTCAATTGAACGTGCCCGCAATGTGGCC
>CAIVDG010000021.1 GCA_903904615.1 uncultured Acidimicrobiaceae bacterium
AAGTGATCTCACCATTGTGAATGGCGACCTGCGATCTGTCCCCGATGCAATTCGCTTATCTCGTGCAACACTGCGAACAATTCGCACCAATGTGTTCTGGGCGTTTGCCTACAACGTGGCCGCAATTCCGTTGGCCGCTAGTGGCCGTATGAACCCCATGTGGGCTGGTTTAGCTATGGCGTCATCTTCGGTCTTCGTTGTCACCAACAGTTTGCGCCTCCGTCGCGTTCGTTTGTCGCGCTAGTTACGCGCCCTCTACTTCGGCATACGCTTCTTGCACCGCAATCACCGCATTGCGTTTGTAGTTACGTACCGTGCGTGTTGAGATACCTAGTTTTTGTGCTACTTCAGTGCTGTCGCTTCCATCTGCGAATGCATGCAACACAACCAAATGTTGTTCTGCAACATCCATCTCCTCGGCATCGATCAGCATTGACATGTACGTGTGTGAATCTCCGTCACGATTGTGATCAACTAACCGGTAGAGAATGTCGTCGCCCACTTGTGTCTCGTCCACATGTCGAAGGCGATGGTGACGGACAAAAGCGTGATATTCGGTATCGCGAACAAGGTTTGCCGCCACTTTGTGAAGTCGACGATGGTGCGGATACGTGCGAATAACAAACCAGGCGGTACCAAGTACATCAACCATTGCGCTCTCCACGCCGCCGTGAACAACATGGCCACGTCGCTTGGCAATGGCCATAAGAGCCGGAAGTATTCGGTGCAACACAATGCGAGTTGCTAGCTCGTTGGTCTCTGCTTGCTTGACCAGATGCCAGAGAAAGGCGTCGCCCTCCATGTCATCAATTGCGCGTCCAAATCCCGCCAGTTCCAGAACTTCATCAAGGTCGGTGACAGGGCGGGGAAGGAATGCCCAAGCATTCACCTGACGCAATGTTGGGGGTCTACGGCGGAGCCGTTCCCATTCGTTGATGATGTCGCGGGCGGGGCCGGTGGAGACGGTGCTCCACACGAGAGGTGTGTCTGATGTGTACGTCATGCCCGCGACGGTGCGGAATGCCGTTCAACGGGGGCTTACGCAACACCCTCACCGAACGTCTCACCTGGCAAATTTCTTCGGCAATACTGAGGAGATGCGCATTACCTTGCCGTCTGGAACCGAAGCCGAATTAGTAAAACATCCGAACCCGAAGATGGGGTTGGTGATTGCCCCCGACATCTTTGGGTTGCGCCCACTGTTCGACAACATGGTGCAGACGTTGTCCGACGCTTGGCAGATGTCTGTCATCGCAGTGGAGCCTTTTCCTGGGCGTGGATTCGGACCCGAGATTGAACCTCGTATGGCCGCTATTCCTGAACTGAAGGACATAGACGCCATCGGCGACCTTCACGCCGCTGCAGACGCTCTTGGAACGCAGGTCACTGGGCTTCTGGGCTTCTGTATGGGCGGCATGTACTGCTTCAAGGCAGCCCGCGATGAACGCTTTGCTCGCATTGCAAGTTTCTACGGAATGATTGTGATGCCGCCAGCATGGAAAGGCGCGGGCCACCAAGAGCCA
>CAIVDG010000022.1 GCA_903904615.1 uncultured Acidimicrobiaceae bacterium
AACGTGAGGTAACGATCTTCGGACGATCTCCTGGATAGAAGCCAGGTGCGTGTGCCCACGTGCCGCCGGGATTGCTTGTCATAGTGCAGCCTTCCCGTCGAGCCATGCAGGGCCTTCGGTAACGAGTTCTGGATCTACTGCGCCCACTCCGCGATCTGCAGGAATGTGTTGACGTGTGACTGCCAATGTTCCGTGTTGTGGAATTTCATCGGTGAGTTGACCAGACGACAGTTGGTTCACAAGGTCATCGAAGTTCTGAGACGTTACGCGGAATCTGTAGCGGTAGTTCACCTGTAGACAAGGGGCTTCGGTGCAAGCTGCCTGGCACTCTGCGCGTTCTAACGTAAACATTCCGTCGGGCGTTGTTCCGCCCATGTGAATTCCTAAGCGTTCCTCGGCGTGATGCATCAGTTCTTCTGCACCCATGAGTGCGCACGACATAGTTCCGCAAATGTTGATGAGGTACTTGCCAACTGGTTCGAACTTAAACATTTCGTAGAACGATGCTGTTCCGTACACTTCGGCCGACGTTGCACCAACCAGTTCACCAATGTGAGCCATTGCTTCGTTGGTGATGTAACCATCTTGCTCTTGCGCAAGATGAAGCAACGGAATAGTTGCTGAGCGTGGCTTTGGATAGCGACCGATGATTTCCCGCGCAAGACGCACGTTGTCTTCGTTTAAGCGAGCCATTAGCGATCAACCTCCCCCAACACTGGGTCGACAGATGAAATAACGGCAACAGCGTCGGCAACCAAACCACCGCGCATCATGTGTGGCAACGCCTGAATGTTGACGAATGACGGTGCGCGCATGTGCATGCGGTACGGAGTGGAAGAACCATCGGACACGATGTAACAACCAATCTCGCCGCGTGGACTTTCAATGGCCACGTACACTTCGCCCTCGGGCACTTTAAATCCTTCAGTGAAGATCTTGAAGTGGTGAATGAGCGCTTCCATTGATTCGTCAATGCGCGCACGTGGTGGTGGCGTGACTTTCTTGTTCTGGATGCGATAGTCACCAGAGGGCATGCGGTCGAGAATTTGATACACAATGCGCATTGACTCGCGAATCTCGTTGAAGCGAATCGCGTAACGGTCGTATGCATCGCCGTGTTGGCCAACAATGACATCGAATTCAACTTCGTCGTACTTGAGATACGGCATCTCACGACGAAGGTCCCATGGGACTCCTGTTGAACGAAGGATGGGGCCCGTGGCACCAAGAGCCATAGCTTCACGCGCGGTGATAGCACCAACACCTTGCAGACGGTCGCGCCAGATTGGCTGACCCGTCATGAGGATGTCGTACTCCTCTAAGCGAGACGGAAGGTTGTCGAGAATTTCCAACACGTCGTCACGCCATCCGGCAGGAAGGTCTGCGGCGAGTCCACCAGGTCGAATGAAGTTGTGGTTCATTCGAAGTCCGGTGACTTTCTGGAAGAAACGAAGAACTTCTTCGCGCTCGCGCCAGCCGTACAACATCATGGACACTGCACCAATGTCCATTCCGTTTGTTGCAAGGAACAACAAATGACTGCTCATGCGGTTGAGTTCAGACAACAACATGCGCATCCACACCGCACGCTCTGGAATGTCGCCATCGATTCCCAACAACTTTTCAACGGCTAACGAGAACACCAGCTCGTTGTTGAGTGGTGACAAGTAGTCCATGCGAGTGACGTTGGTGCCACCTTGCATGTATGTGAGCGACTCACCGGTCTTTTCCATGCCGGTGTGCAAGTAACCAATAATTGGCTTGCACCGCAGAACTGTTTCACCTTGCAGTTCCAACATAAGGCGAAGAACGCCGTGTGTACTGGGGTGCTGCGGACCCATGTTGATGATCATTGTCTGATCTTCGGGCGCCTCTGTCTGAACTTCAGCAAGCTTTGCTGCTTCAGCTTCACTCAGACGCAACACCGCGCCTACTTCGCGAAAGAGTTCCTTGGCACTCAGTTCGCTACGTGACCGAAGTTCTTGGCCACCTTCGTTTGTTCCTGCAGAAATAATGGTGCTCATGAATGCGACCCTTTGAACTGAACAGGAATAGAGCCTTGGTCGTAGTCCTTACGCAACGGATGGCCATCCCAGTCTTCGGGCATCAAAATTCGTGTCATGTCGGGATGGCCAGTGAATGTGATTCCGAACATGTCGTATGTTTCGCGTTCGTGCGCTTCGGTGCCGGGGTGCAGATCGAACAGTGAAGGTAGTCCGGCATCGGATTCTGGCACTTGAACACGCAGACGCAAACGGTCCCGCTGTGTAAGCGACAAAAGGTTGACCACTACTTCAAAACGCTCGGGCTGAATACCTGCACCAACTGTGCGCGTGGGCATTCCCAGATAGTCGACACCAGTGAGATCGACGCACATGTCGTACCCGTCGGCCAACAAGGCTTTTACTGTTGCCACGTAGTTCTCGCGTGACACGAGAATGACCCGTTGACCACGTGATGACACAACTGGGCATCCGTGAAGAGTCTCGACAGTCTCCACCGTTGTCTCTACAGCATCACTCATGACTACTTCGATCCGAGAGAGACGGACGCAGTTGTAGAACTTTCAGCAGACAATTCGATGCCTGCTCCTGCTCCGGTTGCTGAACGACGACGCATAATTTCGCCGTCTTCAATTAACTGGTGCAGGGTTTCAATTGCGTGAATGAGAGTTTCAGGAGTTGGCGGGCAACCTGGCGCATACACATCGACCGGAACAATTTGATCGACGCCTTGAACAATTGCGTAGTTGTTGAACATTCCGCCACTTGATGCACAGACGCCCATGGAGATAACCCACTTGGGTTCCATCATTTGGTCGTACACCTGACGAAG
>CAIVDG010000023.1 GCA_903904615.1 uncultured Acidimicrobiaceae bacterium
CCAATGTGGTGAGCACATCTTCATTGTCTTCACCGCGAAACTTTGGAACTCCTTGAGTAGATGTATCGGATCCAGAGAACACCCATGGTGAGTTCGGTACTCGAAAAGTTGAACCCGATCTGTCATCTGCATTCACAATGACATTTCTGTCCGCAGCCCAATCCGATGCAGCAATCTCGGGCATGGTGCGCATGACTCCCATGGCAAGTCCTGCGTCCGCCATGACATCTTCAATTTCTTGAGCCGTCTGTACTGAAAGCGCCCATTCGCGAATGATGTCGCGAAGTGCATCAAGATTCTGAAGTCGTCGTCCAACGTCGGAGAATCGTGGGTCCTCCAACAGTTCTGGTCGATTCATCGCAGACACAAACAAATCGAACGTTCCGCGTTCTGCAGGA
The DNA here is from genome assembly GCA_903904615.1 of uncultured Acidimicrobiaceae bacterium. GTDB lineage: Bacteria > Actinomycetota > Acidimicrobiia > Acidimicrobiales > Ilumatobacteraceae > UBA2093. Next base: position 399 of record CAIVDG010000023.1, read on the forward strand.
TGCCCACTGACCACAACGTACGTGCCATCACCTGTTTGCAAGATGGGATAGTCGCCGGGCTGGAAAGAACGAATTTGATCTGCAGGAACTTCACGTTCAAACAGTTCATTCTGAACGTGCTCATTCACGTACAACATTGTTTGCGCCATAGATACGTCTATGTATTGGCCTTCGCCTGTGCGTTCACGCTGGAACAACGCAGCAAGAACTGCGGCCGCACATTCCATACCGGTGTACACGTCGGCATGGCTATGAGGATCATTGCTTGCATCGCCGCCACGTGCACGCGCTTGCAAACCAGTCATTCCGGTTTCGGCATTCACCACTGTTGCGTACGCACGTCGATGGCTCCATGGTCCCGAGTTTCCATAGCCGCTGATTGCCGCATAGATAAGGCGCGGGTTTATCTGTGACACCACGGACCAACCCAGGCCCAACTTGTCCATGACGCCACCGCGATAGTTCTCCACCACCACGTCACATTCGCGAATGAGAGCCTTCACCAGTTCCACTGCCTCGGGCGCCTTCAAGTCCATTGAGATGTTCTTTTTCCCAATGTTCTGTTGCGCGAAATACGTAGACATTGACCCAACTCGTGGGAAAGCGAATCGGGTGAGGTCGCCTTCTGGGGGTTCTACCTTGATGACCTCTGCGCCCAAGTCGGACAACATGCGTGTGCAGTGCGGGCCCGACAGCACACGAGTGAAATCGAGAACGCGAATACCCTCTAACGGGCGTGCTCCCTGTGTGTTTGCCATGCGTTAGTGACTGTAGTGAAGACCTAGTGTGGAACACACATGCAAAGGGGATGCTGGTGAGTGATCAGTTCGAAAAAGACGTTGAAGCGTTCTTTGATGCGCTTCCCGCCGTTCTCGACGCCGCGGGCCACAATCACAGAGCGCGATTGTCGGCGTATCGCCAACTCATGGTGAAACACCGAATGGTGGGGTTTGGCATCCCCGAAGATTACGGCGGCCGCACCGACGTACCGCACGCCAGTCGCCGTTTTCAAGAACTTGCACACGGGCGGCTTCCCAAAGAAGAAAGTTCGCTGGGTATTGGCCTCAACATGGCCATTCCCATCATCTTGCAATTTGGTACCGAGGAACAAAAGAAACGATTCATTCCCGCAACACTCAGTGCTGAAGAAGTGTGGTGTCAGTTGTATTCCGAACCGGAAGCAGGAAGTGACCTCGCAAGTCTGCGCACAACCGCAGTGCTCGACGGAGACGAATGGGTAGTGAACGGACAAAAAGTGTGGACATCTGGTGCTCACCTGAGTGACATGGGAGTACTGCTGGCGCGCACCGGAGACGAACCTCGCAACAGAGGTATCTCTATGTTGCTTGTACCCATGAATCAACCAGGCGTCGAAGTGCGCCCACTTCGTCAAATGACAGGTGAAGCCGAATTCAACGAAGTGTTCTTCACCGATGCACGTATTCCGCGCGATTGGGTCATTGGTGAAGTGAACGATGGCTGGCGTGCCGCTACCGGCCTTCTTGCGCACGAGCGAAGCTCATTGGGTCGCGTTGGTGCTGACGAAAAGCGTGAGGCGTCGGGCTCTGCCGCTATTCCCTTTCACTACCTCTTCGATCTGGCGATGGACACCAACCAGAACACTGACGCACTGCTTCGACAAGACCTTGCACGCGCATACACCGGCGAGAAATTGATGGGCTGGCTTGGACAGCGCTCTGTACATCCAAGTGTGGGAAAACTGTGGAGAACACAGCAATCGCGTTTCGTTGCATCACTTGCCGCACGTATGGCTATGTCTGGCGGTGCTGCGCATCTTCCGGGAGACAAAGATTCTGAATTCTGGATGTATCACATTTTGAATTCGCCACGAATGTCGTTAGGTGGAGGCACCGACGAGATTCAGAAGAACACAATTGGTGAACGCGCGCTTGGATTACCGCGCGAGCCCTCCTGAATTACTGACCCGTAAAGTTTGGAGAGCGCTTCTCCACAAACGCCGCAGCAGCTTCGCGGTGATCTGCCGTTGACATCGTGCGCACCATGGCTGTTGCTTCTGCATCTAGTGCAGATTGCAGCGAAACATCTCCAGCCCTATTGATGTTCTCTTTCATATAACGAAGCGCAATTGGCGCACGTTGCGCTAATGATTGGCACCACTCCACTGCCGACTCTGCAAAGTTCTCATCGGGAAGTACCACATTGATGAGTCCAAGTTCCTTGGCCTCTCGTGCAGACAAACGCGGAGAGGTAAACAACAGCTCTTTTGCTTTCGCTTCTCCCACCAGTCGCGGTAAAAACCACGAAGAGCCAAAGTCGCCACTTGCTCCTACGTTTGCAAATGCCGTCATGACAATTGCTCGTTCTGCAGCAATGCGAATGTCAGCGGAAAGCGCAATTGATAAACCGGCACCGGCAGCGGCACCAGGCAATGCTGCAATGACAGGTTGTGGCAGCTTTCGCAGCGCAGCACTAACAAGGTTCTGTCGATGGCGTAGCCCATTAATGCGATCTTCAATATTGACCGGAGCGCCTGCACCGCTGCCCTTGTGTGATGCATTCATTCCCTTCACATCACCACCCGAACAGAAAGCTCCGTCCTCGCCCGTAATCATGAGAACACGCACATCGGGATGCGTTGCAATGATGGGAAGAGTTTTTTCGAATCCCGCGTACACACCCTCCGATAATGCGTTGCGTGCCTCTGGGCGATTGAACGAGAGAATTGCAACATTCCCTTCAATACGACCAATGAGATCTGACTGACCTGTTTCAAGTGTTGCCATTACTGCCCCCTCAACTCATTACAGATTGTCACGCCAACCATGTGGGCTACGAAGTGCACCACTAGATTTGAAGGAATGAGGGGTGAGGCATGCTGATCTGGATAGACCTAGAAATGACAGGTCTTGACCCCGAACGTCATGTCATCGTGGAAATAGCCACTTTGGTAACCGATGATGACCTCAACATTGTTGCGGAAGGCCCCGACTTAGTCATCTACCAACCCGATGAAGCGTTGTCTGAAATGGATGACTTCGTCACCAACATGCACACAACATCTGGCCTGTTGGAACTCATCAAGGCATCCACCGTCTCTCACGACGATGCCATGCAACAAACGCTCGACTTCATCAAACTGCACAGCCCCGAGCCAATGAAGATTCCGCTATGTGGAAACTCCATCCGCACCGACCGCACTTTCTTGGCGAAGTACATGCCCGACATTGAAAACTGGTTGCATTACCGCTGCGTCGATGTCTCCACAGTGAAAGAACTTGTGAAGCGTTGGAATCCGGGATTAGAACATGCCCGTCCAAAGAGTGAAGGCATTACACACCGCGCCATGGACGACATCCGCGACAGTGTGGCTGAATTGAAGTTCTACCGCGACAAAGTGTTCCGCACAGTAGAAGAAACCAAGAAGAAGTGAGTGCCGAGACTCCTCGCCCACTGAAGTCGGAGCAAATGCAAGCAACCGACGAGATTGTTGAAGTTGCTCCAGGCGTCTACCGCACTCAGTTGCCGGCCAACATCACAGGGCTTGGGCACGTGAACATGTACGTCATGGAAGACGAACGTGGTGTTGCCGTTGTAGATCCTGGTCTTCCCACGAAGGAATCATGGAACGCAGTTCTGCAGCGACTCGGACAACTAGGCGTTCCCATTGCGCGCGTGCACTCAGTCATTGTCACGCATAGCCATCCCGACCACTACGGCGGTGCGGAGCGACTTCGCAGCGAATCGGGCGCAGACATCATTACGCATCGTCTGTTTCGTACCTTCTATGACCCGACGGAACCACCCGACGTAGATGCCGAAGAGCTTGCCTTGATGATGCGTAGCCCGTTTGATTCACCACCGTGGGGTGGACCTGCCATGGACATGCCGTGGCAACGAAAAATGAAACTGCGTGTTGGGCGCGCGTTTCCAAAGTTGATGCGTGTTCCACGCCCATCAATTCGATTAAGCGAAACCGACCGGATGAAGTTTGCGAAACGTGACTGGATGGCGGTTCACACGCCGGGTCATACGCACGACCATTTGTGCCTTTTTGACCCAGAAACTGGCACTTTGCTCAGCGGCGACCATGTTCTCCCGAACATCACGCCGCATATCAGCGGGCTCACGGGACATGGCGACCCACTCACATTGTTCTTTGACTCATTGGACAAAATTGGTCGTTTCTCCGACGAGATCTCCATTGCATTACCTGCACACGGAACTCCGTTTACCAATGTGGGCGAACGCGTCACTGCCATAAAAGACCACCACGCGGAGCGACTACAAAAACTTCGCGATACCAGCGCAACGCTTGGACGCCCTGCAACGGTGATGGAGTTTGCTACACACTTGTTCTCACCACGTGCGCAAGGTTCCATGGCAGACAGCGAAGCGTATGCACATCTAGAACACTTGCGTATTCTCGGTGATTTTGAGCGACGCGAGAGCGGCGACGCATTCGAATACGTCTTGCGCGACTAGATCAGTGTTCCGCACCACATAGCGGCGTGAACTGTTTCGCCGACAACAAGCTGTAGATCTAATTCGCTTCTATCAACTGCTGAAAGTCGAACTGCGTTTTGTCCTTCTTCAACTTGAACCACGTGTTCCACAACGCCACGAAGTGGTGCGCGTAAATCGCGATACTGCGCTAGGTGTTCTTCCACCATCTCCCAGTACGCGGCATTGTTCATGTGCCCCACAGCATCAAAATCGGAGAAGCGCAACATCCACGGTGATGGAACGATGGTGGCATTGGCTGCAAAATCTTTTTGACGCAACAACAACCGAGCGCCAACACTTCGTCCACCTGAAGATGTGGTGAGGAGTTCAACAACGTCCTCGGGTACGCGACTTGGCTGCAAGGTCTCTTTGTCTACATGAACCCATAATGCTGCTGCATCAACAAGCACACGCCCATCGAGCGACGTTATTTGAGTGCGACGTTCGGCCCAATGTGATCCGAGCCCACCACACCACGTGATGAGATTGATCTCTTCGAGATATTTCGGAAACTCATGCACGTCGATAACGGTGCGACGCACCACCCACCAGTGCGGGTCGCTCCACTGCGCATCACGCGTGTCGTCATTCGACACGTCTTGCAGGTACCGAGCGATGGAGTCCAGACGAAGCCGGCCATTTGGGGTGGCGTCTCCCAGGCGCACTCGACGGCGGGCGGTGAATTCACGACCATGACCTGCACGGGGAGCCATTTCAAACGAGAGCGACGCCTGCTGAAATGTCATGAAGTCACCCTATCTGCGAGCCTGAAACCCTTGAAATCATTGAGTTTCATTAATTGGGTTGATTCTGTCGTCTCAGAGTGGTTTCATAGTGCCCGATATGCGTAACGAGTTCACCACCGCATTTATGGCAACCACGGCAGCGGCCGTGGCGTTCGCCTATGCAACAACGGTGGCTACTCGTGCGTTCTCAATGTGGTCAACACCGGCAGTGAAGCATTCCAATAAGCGTTTCACCCGGTGGCCCAGTGGGGTTCTGAACTAGTTCGTTCAGAAAATATCTCGCCAGAGGCCGCCGGGTTCACAACCCGAGCGGCCTTTTTGTTTTATCCAACACCATCCAACCCAGAAGGAAACACCAACATGTACACCAAGATTGACATCGCAGCCGGCGGAGCAAGCGTCCAGGAAATGGACCTCCCCTTGTCCTCGCGCCGTTGCTCTGACGGAAACGGCACCCTCAGCTACCTGTTCTTCTCGGACGAATGGGTGGACATTCAGCGCGCCAAGGCTATTTGCGGCAAGTGCGCAGATGCCCGTGACTGCCTACAAGGAGCTCTCGACCGAGAGGAGCCCTGGGGCGTCTGGGGTGGAGAAGAGTTGGAGATGGGGCGCGTGGTGTCCGTACGCCGCCCCCGCGGTCGTCCACCCGTGAAGTCTGCGTCCGTCACAGCGATCGAAGAGGTACCCATCCCGCGTCACCTCGTAGCCTGAGTACATGGGACGGAACCGAAAAAAGGTCGTTGTTGCGGTTCTGTCCATTGTGCTACTTGTCAGCGTTGTCGGAGGGTGGGCCCTCAGCCGATCCTCCGACGACGTTGACGCCAATCTCACCACTCCTGGGGTCGAACAGACCCCAGGAATTGGTACAAATGCCAACAACACGGGCAAAAAATTCTCATTTATTCCTGTCACCGATGTGTTGTCCGGTGCAGCCGTCACCATCACACCAATGGGAAAGCCCATGGTGGTGAACTTCTGGTTCTCTACCTGCGAACCGTGTAAACGCGAAATGCCAGCGCTCACCGCAGCAGCTGCCGCATACGGAACTCGCGTGAACTTCATTGGCATCAATCCGAATGACACCGAGGAATCGGCATCAGCATTCATTGAGAAATATGGAATCAAGTACGCAAACTACTTGGACGACGGAGATCAACTGTCTGAAGCTGGCGTCACCACAATGCCCACCACTTTCTTTATTGATGCCAGCGGGTACATCGTGAAAACTCACGCCGGTGAACTCACGTTGGAAGACATCGACAATCTCCTTCAGAACGAGCTTGGAGTAACGAAGTGATTGCACTCGAAGGTGACTTCGCGTACAACTTCATTCTTGGAGTCATGTCGGCAGTGAACCCCTGCGGTTTTGTTCTACTGCCTACCTATCTCATCTATTTCCTCGGCATGGAACTTCACCCCACTGCCACCCGCGCCTCCACCTTGCAACGCGGTCTCATGGTCGGTTCAGCCGTGTCCTCCGGATTTGTTGGTCTCTTTCTCATTGTTGGAGTTATTACTCAGTCATTCACCACTGCCGTTAGAGACAACTCCAAGTATCTGGCGTTTGTGGTTGGTCTAGGCCTTGTGGCAATGGGCGTTCTTATGTTGACTGGCTGGAAACCTCGAATTGCCCAGCCGAATGTTTCTGTTCAGCGTGAGCGAACACTGCGAAACATGTTCTTGTTCGGAATTGCTTACGCAGTTGCCTCTATCGGATGCACCATCGGATTCGTTACATCTGCAGTTTTCGGGTCCGTCGGCCGGCATGGGTTCGTCTCTGGCGTATTCAGCATTGTCCTGTACGGCCTCGGAATGGCCTCTCTTGTTGTGGCCCTCACAGTGGCTCTCGCCTTTGCGCAAATCGGAATAGTGACATTTCTCAAGAAAAGTTTTCGCTTCTTCGATCGCATCTCTGCTGTGTTTGTTCTTCTCACCGGTCTCTATCTCACGTGGTATTGGTATGCGGCCATTACTGAACGTGGAAGTGACGGCGTGACCCGTCGCGTTGACTCTCTTCAGTCATCCGTCGTGAACTTCCTCAGCGATATTGGCGCAGTCACACTCGGCATCATCTTTGTAGCAGTTATTGCACTAGCGCTTTGGTTCATCCGTCGCCCAACACAACGGCAGTCATAGGCATGGAACTCTCCGATCTCCTTACGTACGACGGCGTTTCAGAAGAGTGCGTGCTGCGATCAGCCTTTGGTTTCATGGCCTTTCACGGCGGCGCATTGGAAGAAATGACCGACATCGTGGCATCGCGCGCTGCCGAAAGAGTTGGTGCTTCGTACTACGGAATTCAGTTACCCGACAATCTTGAGTGGCACATTCCCTCGCACAAAGTCACAGCCGATCAATCACCGCTCCTTGATGCATTTCTTTCTCACGTGAACATTGTGATCACTGTTCATGGCTTCGGTCGTGCCGGATTCTTCACATCACTGTTGCTCGGTGGTCGCAACAGAAGGTTGGCATCGCATTTAGGCGACAATCTACGCAAGCACCTCCCCGCATATCGCATCATTGACGACATTGATGACATTCCAGGGAACCTTCGTGGCATGCACCAAGACAACCCCGTGAATGTTGTGGAGCACGCAGGTGTCCAACTTGAATTGCCTCCACGCGTTCGCGGCTCTAGTCCGCTGTGGTGGGATTGGGAAGGCCCAGGTCTCACACCGCACACTGAATCACTTATTGACGCATTGGTGGAATGCGCCACTACGTGGAAGCAGTAACTACTCGCTGATCTCTTGCGCGGGAATAGATACGGGCATGCCCGCAACTATGTCGTTAACGCCTACATCGTTCAGTCCACAGGCACGCACTTGAGCCAACGATCGGCGCCCACCAATAGAACGAAACAGGTCGAAATCGGAGACGTCGGCCAACAGAATTTCGCTCGCTTGTGGGTGTGAATGTTTCGAAAGGAAATTACGAATCCAATTTGCTGACACTGTTATAGACAATGCGTCGCGTGCACCGGGCGCGC
>CAIVDG010000024.1 GCA_903904615.1 uncultured Acidimicrobiaceae bacterium
AGTGACCACGGTGGTGTTAGACCCCATGGTCACCTCGCAGTTCTTGTCCATCATTGGTGGAACTTTGAATGGTGAAGGCGTGTCGAAAGGCCGCAGCATTTTTGCCGATCGTATTGGTGAGCAAGTGGCGTCGCCATTGGTGACATTGGTAGACGACCCCACCGACTCGCGCGTGTACTACGCACGTGAGACCGACGGAGATGGTCTTGCTGCGCGCCGCAATGTTCTTATTGAGAACGGTGTGTTGAAAATGTTTGTGCACGACGCCTACAGCGCGCGCCGCATGAAAACCAAAAGCACGGGAAATGCTGGCGGATGTGTCGCGCTGCAACTCACTCCCGGCACGAAGACTCAAGAAGAACTCATTGCCGGCATTGAAGACGGAGTCCTCATTGACAGTGTTCAGGGACTACACAGCGGTGTGAACCCCGTGTCTGGCGACTTCTCCACTGGTGCAAGCGGACTTGTTATTCGCAATGGCAAAACTGCTGAACCCATTCGAGAGTTCACCATTGCGTCCACATTGCAGCGCATGTTGTTAGATGTGCAGGAAATTGGCGCCGATGTCGACTGGTTGCCTATGCGTGCCGTTGGCGTCTCGTTGGTGATCTCTGGCGTCACCATGAGTGGGGCATAACACCACATGGCCTCTGCGTCAGCAGCAGCAACGGGGCGTCACCCACACTTGGCGCAACCATGTCGCCCGGGTTGGGTGCGTGTTGACATGCATAGCCACACCATGTTCTCTGGTGACTCCACCACCACACTCGATGAAATTCATGACAGCGTGGTGGAAAGCGGCATTGATGTGCTGTGCATTACCGACCACAACGCCATTGAAGGCGCGGTGCGACTACAGAAACTTCTCGACGGCGTGTGTCGGGTGATTGTGGGCGAGGAAGTGCGCACGCACACCGGCGAAATTATCGGTCTCTTTCTCACCGAAAAAATCTCCTACGGCGCAAGCGCAGCCGCAACGTGTGAGCAAATTCGCGCGCAAGGTGGTGTGGTGTATGTGCCGCATCCGTTCGACCCCATGCGCAAAAACCTCACTGAAGCATCACTCATTTCAATTGCCGATTCGGGCCTGGTTGATGCCATAGAAGGGCACAACTCGAAGACGTCATTGAAGTCATTGAATGCGCGGGCTGTTGCCTTCGCCGCAGAACGCGGCCTTGCCATAGGCGCCGGAAGCGATGCGCATGTTCCGCTTGCACTGGGCAGTGCATACATGGAAATGCCCGACTTCGATGGGCCACACGACTTCCTCAGCAAATTGCGCGAGGGAACAGTGGTAGGGCATTACTGGGACGAAGCGCGTCCGTGGAGCCCACGCATTATTCCGTCTGTATAGAAACGGTGTTCGCTGCGGTCACGCCGCTGCGTGTGTGATTAGCGGTTCAGAAGAACAGGCAACTGACGTGGGCCGCGAACCTGGCCGTTTGCCCATGTGGTCTTCTTGTTTGGGTCAAGGCTGTAGTTGGGGAATGCGCGCAACCATTCTTGGAACGCAACAATCATTTCCAAACGCGCAAGGTTTGAACCTGCACAACGGTGAATGCCGAGACCGAATGCAACGTGTCGGTTGTTCTCGCG
>CAIVDG010000025.1 GCA_903904615.1 uncultured Acidimicrobiaceae bacterium
CTCGATGATGGGGTTGGCTACATCGTCGTCAGTGAAACTGAGGTCGGTGAACTTCCATGAACGAGTTTGTGCAAGCGGATTTGATTTTGCATTCGTGTAATTGATTTCAGAAATGCGATTCAGATATTGACGATCGAGGCCATAACGATACGCATACTCTTCGCCAAGGAGTCCGAAAACAGCGGGCCACATGAACGTGCATGAAATTCCTTCATGGCCCTGCCACGACGCAGCATTCTGTGCAACGGACGACTGATCACCCGGTAGTGCTTTTTGTTCTTCCACACCAATAACCAACGCGCAGTCGTACCGCCCAGCTTCAAGTTCTGACATTGCGGCAAGAACCGCAAGAGACGACGATGCGCAGGCACCTTCGTGTCGCATGGCAGGTTTTCCCCATAGACCAGGCACTACTTGCGATGCCATTGCGCCAAGGTGGCCTTGCTGGCGTTGTAACTCAGAGAATGCGTTGCCCACATGAACGGTGTCAATGTCAGATACATCAACGCCACTGGCTGTGAGCGCACCTTCAATTGCTTCGCGCATCATGTCGGAAATATCCATGCCATCACGTGCGTAACTGCGCGCAAAGTCGGTTTGGTAACCGCCTAATACATAAGTAGGTGTACTCACTGTGCCCCCTCGCAGTTCAGTGCCTAAATGAAGACTACGGGAAGACCTAGACGGCTCGCACCTCGAGAACGCCTTCGGGCGCATCGACCCGGACTGCACCGTCTTCGCCGACTGACCCCTCGAGAATGAGGAGAGCAGCCTTGTCGGCAATCTCTCGTTGGATGAGTCGCTTCAAGGGCCGAGCACCAAAGGATTCATCGAATCCCTGTTCTGCCAATGCAGTGCGTGCCGAAGGCGTGACCTGCAAAGTAATGCGGCGGTCAGCCAAGCGATTCACGATGTGCTCCAACTGAATCTCCACAATCTGTGCAAGGTCATCTCGTGTGAGCGAACGGAAGCGAACGATTTCATCGATTCGGTTGACAAACTCGGGGCGGAAATAGTCGATGGGTTCACCAGGCAAGTTGCTGGTCATGATGAGCACCACATTGGAAAAGTCCGCCGTGCGGCCTTGACCATCGGTTAAGCGACCATCGTCCAACACTTGCAACAACACGTTGAACACATCGGGGTGTGCTTTCTCTACTTCGTCTAGCAACACCACGCTGTAGGGGCGGCGGCGAACAGCTTCCGTTAACTGGCCGCCTTCGTCGTATCCCACGTATCCCGGCGGAGCGCCAATGAGACGACTCACGGAGTACTTCTCCATGTACTCAGCCATGTCAATTCGCACCATGGCCTTCTCGTCGTCAAACAAATACTCAGCCAACGCCCGCGCAAGTTCGGTTTTACCAACGCCGGTAGGGCCCAAGAACATGAACGAACCAATGGGCTTGTTCGGGTCGCTTAAACCGGCACGACTACGACGAATTGCATTGGCAACAGCGGAGACCGCATCTTCTTGTCCGATGACGCGCTTGTGCAATGACAGTTCTAGGTGAACCAGTTTTTGCATCTCGCTTTCCAACAACTTGCTGATAGGTACGCCGGTCCACTTCGATACCACTTCTGCAATGTCTTCGGCGTCTACTTCTTCTTTCAGCATGCGATTGTCTTTTTGCAACACATCAAGGTGCGCTGTTGCACCATCGATGCGACGCTCTAATTCTGGAATGCGGCCATAACGCATCTCTGCTGCGCGCTCGAGATCCACTTCACGCTCTACCGCAATGCGTAACGATTCAAGTTCTTCTTTCAGGGTGCGAATTGCAGAAATTGCTTCGCGCTCTGCTTCCCAATGAGACTTCATTTTGTCTACTTGGGCTTGCAAGTCTGTGAGTTCCACATCTAATGCGTTAATGCGCTCTTGAGATGCGGCATCGGTTTCTTTTTCCAGCGCTACTTTCTCAATTTCCAACTGCAGAACGCGACGTTGCACAACATCAATCTCTGTTGGCAATGAGTCAATCTCAATACGAAGCTTGCTGGCGGCTTCGTCGACAAGGTCAATTGCTTTGTCGGGTAAGAAGCGATTCGTGAGGTAGCGATTCGACAACACCGCGGCACTCACCAAGGCGGAGTCTTGAATTCGCACACCGTGGTGAACTTCGTATCGTTCCTTCAAGCCGCGCAAAATTGCAATGGTGTCGGGAACGGTTGGCTCACCCACATATACCTGTTGGAAGCGACGCTCAAGAGCCGGGTCCTTCTCGACGTACTTACGGAACTCATCCAGTGTGGTGGCGCCCACCATGCGCAGTTCGCCGCGAGCAAGCATGGGCTTAATCATGTTGCCTGCGTCCATCGCGCCTTCTGCGCCACCAGCACCAACAAGTGTGTGCATCTCATCGACGAATGTGATGATTTCACCTTCAGCATCGATGATTTCCTTCAACACTGCCTTCAAACGCTCTTCAAACTCACCGCGATACTTTGCACCAGCGAGCATTGAGGCAAGGTCGAGGGAAACAAGTCGTTTGTTCTTCAAACCTTCCGGGACATCGCCATCGGCAATACGGCGAGCAAGACCTTCCACAATGGCGGTCTTGCCTACTCCAGGTTCACCAATAAGCACAGGGTTGTTCTTGGTGCGACGCGACAACACTTGAATGACTCGACGAATCTCTTCATCTCGACCGATCACCGGATCAATTTTTCCGGCACGAGCACGGGCTGTGAGATCTTGACCATACTTTTCCAGTGCAGCGAACTGGGACTCTGGGTCTGGTGTGGTGACTCGATGTGAACCGCGGACATCACGAAGTGCCTGAAGCATTTCCTCTGTAGAAATTCCCACACGTTGGTTCATTGCCAACATCAAGTGCTCAACAGACAAGTAATCGTCGTGCAAGTCTTTGCGAGCGCTATCTGCATTCTCGAACACGTTGCTGAGTTCGCGACTCATGCGAGCTTCAACACCACCCTGAGTACGTGGCAACGCAAGAACAGCTTCTTCGGCTTTGGTGCGCAACATTCCAGCGGCGATTCCGAGTTTTTGGAGGAATGCAGGGACAATGGTGTCCTCTTGAGATGTAACAGCGAACATGACATGGTCGGGCGTTACTTCGGGGTTGCCGTATTGGCGTGCGAGGTCTCCGGCAGCACCAATTGCTTCATTGGTTTTTGTTGTCCACTTCTTTGGGTCAATAGCCATAGAAAATTCCCTCGTTACCTGTTGGGATGAAAGATGCTGGGTCGCTCACCAAAGAGCGAGATGGCCTGACGCAGTGGAACTAATGCTCCACGCGAATTGTGCTCTAACGCATTCACTGCGTCCATGAGACCTTGGCGCAATTCGGCCACTTCATGACGCAATCTTTGTACTTCTTCTTCTAAAAACATCACATGACGAATGCCTTCAAGATTCATTCCACTGGACGCCAGTTCGGCAATGCGACGAAGCCGTGCAATGTCTGCGTCGCTGTATCGACGGTTGCCGCCAGATGTTCGCGCGGGTGTGAGTAATCCGCGACGTTCGTAAATACGAAGAGTTTGCGGATGCATGCCCGCCAGTTCTGCCGCAACAGAAATGACATACACAGCCTGATGATGCGGCCTGTTCATGACTTCTCCTTCTCGCGTGGTGAAGAAAGAACCGAATGAAGCGCTTCCACCGCAGTGCGTTCACTGTCTGACAGCGACGTGGGAACAGCAACGTCGACGGTGACAATGAGATCGCCGGTGTCTTTGGGAGTTTCAATTCCCTTGCTCTTCACGCGATGACGAGAGCCCGACTGTGTGCCGGGCTTTAGCTTCAACATCACGTCGTTATGTGTCAGCGTGGGAACAGAAATTGTTGCGCCAAGCACAGCCTCAGTGAAAGAAACCGGGACGCGCACCAACAAGTTGAGACCTTCGCGCGTGAAGATGGGATGTGGAGTCACTCTGCATTCAACAAACAGGTCGCCAGCTGGTCCGCCGTTGCGACCTGGTGATCCGCGACCTTTCAAACGAATACGTTGGCCGTCGCTGACACCCGCGGGGATACGAACATTCACTTCACGTGGGCGTCGTTCAATTCCGGTGCCGCGACACGTAGCGCACGGGTACTCAATGACGGTGCCGTTGCCGCCACACGAACGACACGGCGATGACATTGCGAAGAACCCTTGATTATCTGCGATAGACCCGCGGCCTCCACACGCACTACACATTTTGGGAGATGTGCCGGGTCGAGCACCAGAACCAGTACACGACGTGCATGTTGCATCGGCCGTGAGATGCAGGGTTGTGGTGAGACCATGCGCTGCATCTTCAAACGACAATGTGAGTGACGACTCAATATCGCGACCTCGTTGTGGACCAACACCAGATCCACCGGTTCGACGACCACGTCCACCAAACATTTGCCCGAGGATGTCGCCAAGACCATCGCCTCCCATGTCGAAGTTGAACGCGCCACCACCAGGACCACCCATGGGGCCCATGCGACGCACCTCGTCATACTCGGCGCGCTTGGTTGCGTCTCCCACAACGTCGTATGCAGCAGAGATGCGCTTGAACTTCTCTTCTGCTTCGGGGTTATTGGGGTTTGTGTCCGGGTGATACTGACGCGCAAGTCGTCGGTACGCCTTCGTGATGTCTTTATCGGACGCATCTTTCGACACGCCAAGAACTGCGTAGTAGTCCTTTTCGAACCACTCGCGTTGGGCAGTCAAGACCTACCCCTTCACCTTCACTAAGGCCGCGCGCAAAACGCGACCCTTCCACTCGTATCCGGTACGCAGAACTTCCACGACAACGGGTTCGCCGCCATCACCTGGTTCGTGCATGACCGCTTCAGCTGTAGACGGATCGAATGGTTGATTCAACAAGTCGTACGCCTTGAGGCCCTGTGTTGACAGTGCGCCGAGCAATGACTTCCACACCGGCTCTACGCCGTCGGAACCATGCGCGAACGCTGCTTCACACACATCGAGCACAGGAAGAAGAGCTTCGGCAATGCGACCAGTAGCACGGTCGACTTCGTCGGCCTGTACTTGTGCAACGCGCTTTCTGTAGTTCTCGAAGTCGGCCTGCAAGCGAAGCGCGATGTCTTTAAATTCATCTCGCTCTGCAAGCAACGCAGCAATGTCGTGTTCAACAACTGCTTCGTCGGCAGTTACTTCGTTCGACTCGTTGGTTGCGCCCGCGTCGGGCTGTTCAACGTTTTCCTGCTCAGACATGATGGTTACTGTTCGTCCACGATTTCTGCGTCAACAATGTCGTCATCTGATGCTGCGGATGCTCCCGATGCTGACGAGCCTGCAGCACCAGAGTCACGCGCTGCTGCTTCGTACAACTTCTGACTGAACGCCTGGCTTGCACCCATCAAGGTTTCAGTAGCGGACTTAATCTGCTCAAGATCGTTTCCGGCGATTGCGGCCTTCAGTGCAGACAACGGACCTTCTACTGCGTCCTTCTCTTCAGCAGACACCTTGTCACCTTGTTCACGCAAGACCTTTTCGGTTTGGTACACCAATGAATCTGCATTGTTGCGCACTTCAGCTTCATCGCGACGGCGACGGTCTTCTTCGGCGTGTGCCTCGGCGTCGCGAATCATCTCATCAATCTTGTCCTTACTGAGAGAACTTGAATTAGTGACGGTCATTGACTGTTCTTTGTTTGTTGCACGGTCTTTTGCAGACACATGAACAATGCCGTTTGCGTCAATGTCGAAGGTGACTTCGATTTGTGGCATTCCGCGAGGTGCTGGAGGCAGATCGACCAACTGGAACTTGCCCAATGATGTGTTGTAGCTAGCCATCTCACGCTCACCCTGAAGAACATTGATTTCTACGGATGGCTGATTGTCGTCTGCAGTGGTGAACACTTCGGTACGACGCGTAGGGATAGTGGTGTTGCGCTCGATGAGCTTGGTCATGACGCCACCCTTGGTTTCAATTCCCAAGGAAAGCGGAGTGACGTCTAACAGCAGAACGTCTTTAACGTCGCCCTTCATGACTCCGGCCTGAATTGCTGCACCAACGGCAACAACTTCGTCTGGGTTCACTGTCTTGTTGGGTTCTTTGCCGGTGAGCGACATAACAAGTTCTTGTGCGGCGGGCATACGTGTTGATCCACCAACGAGGATGACGTGGTTCACCTGGTTCTTGGTGAGGCCAGCGTCTTTCAGTGCCTTTTCAAATGCAACACGGCAACGCTCAATGAGGTCGGCGGTCATTTCCTGGAACTTGGAACGCGACAAAGTTTCATCGAGGTGCAATGGGCCTTCGGCTGTTGCAGTGATGAAGGGCAAGTTGATTTGTGTCTGCTGTGTTTGCGACAGTTCAATCTTTGCCTTCTCGGCAGCTTCCTTCAAACGCTGAAGCGCCATGCGATCTTGCGAAAGATCGACGCCGTGTGCTGCTTTGAACTGATGCACCAGCCAGTCGATGATGCGTTGGTCCCAGTCGTCTCCACCCAAGTGTGTGTCACCGTGCGTGCTCTTTACTTCAACAACACCGCCACCAATTTCGAGAACCGAAACGTCGAATGTTCCACCACCAAGGTCGAACACCAAAATGGTTTCGTCTTCTGCGGCCTTTTCCAATCCGTATGCAAGCGCAGCGGCAGTTGGCTCGTTGATGATGCGCAACACATTCAAACCAGCAATGGCACCTGCTTCTTTCGTTGCGGTGCGCTGTGCGTCGTCGAAGTATGCGGGAACGGTGATGACAGCGTCGGTGACGGTGTCGCCCAAGTAGGCCTCGGCGTCGCGCTTCAACTTCATGAGTGTGCGTGCACTGATTTCTTGTGGCGTGTACTTCTTGCCATCAATGTCTTCTGACTGCCACGCCTGGCCCATCTTGCTCTTGATGCTGCGGAACGTGCGGTCCGGGTTTGTAATGGCCTGACGCTTTGCCACTTCTCCTACCAACACTTCGCCGGTCTTCGAGAACGCAACGATTGATGGAGTGGTGCGTGCACCTTCTGAGTTAGGGATGACGACTGCGTCGCCTGCTTCAAGAACGGCAACCACTGAGTTGGTGGTTCCAAGGTCGATTCCGACTGCTTTTGCCATGGGGGGTTCTCCTGATCGTGGCCGGGATTCGGCGTGGATAGATGTGGTCAGAATAAGGACTTCAGAGCCCCATCACAACCCTCGTGACAGAAAACTTGATACGAAGTCACTCAACTTCTGCGGAGAGAGAAAGTTCGCCTCCCGTGGAGGGCAGTTCTACGATGGCGATGTGCTTGGAAATCTTGTCCTCCTCCGCCACGGCCAAAGTACGTGGAACGAACTGAACCTCTTTACCGGATGGCACGATGTGCCCCTTTCGGCCCAAGGCGAGCGCGAGGCCGCCGAGGCCGGCCAGGTCATGAAGGCCGCCGGACTTTTCTTTGATGTCGCCCATTCCTCTTTATTGACGCGGGCATGCATGACGTGCCATCTGGCCCTCAACGAAATGGGGCAGGTCTGGCTCCCGGTGGAGCGCCATTGGAAATGGAACGAACGCCATTACGGCGCACTGCAGGGTCTCGACAAGAAAGCCACCACGGAAAAACATGGCGAGGCACAAACCACGGCATGGCGTCGCAGCTACGACATACCCCCTCCGCCGGTTGAGACCTCTAGTCCCGAGCACCCCGTGAACGATCCTCGCTATCGGTTCATTGACCCGAAAGTATTGCCCGCAACCGAATGTCTCAAAGATGTGGTGGCCAGAGTTGTCCCCCATTTCATGGAAACAGTGGTGCCCCAATTACGTAATGGGATGAATGTCCTTGTAGCCGCCCATGGAAACTCGCTTCGTGCATTGGTGATGTCACTAGAAGGTATTGCCGAAGCAGAGATTGCGGAATTGAACATCCCCACGGGCGTTCCACGTCTGTATTCATTGAGTGATTCGCTCGATGTACAAGAGGTGTCCTATTTGGGTGACCAAGAGAAAATCCGCGCCGCCATTGAAGGCGTGGCTAATCAGGCAAAGGCCAAATAGCCACATCCGTCTATGCATGTTGATGCACGTCACATGTGACACCTCTCAACACATCTCTTGTGCTTCAGTGAAAATTCGCCTGTTGAAAGTGGATTACACTTATGCACATGGCAGCAACAAAGTCCACCGTTGATCACCTTCGCAAAATCGCACTCTTCTCCGAGTGCTCCACCAAAGAACTTGGTCTTGTTGTGAAGAACTCCACCGAGCGTGTTCTGAAGGCCGGCACGGTCATCATGGACCAAGGCCAAACCGGTCGCGAGGCGTACGTCATCCTTGAAGGTTCCGCCACTGTGAAGCGCAACGGCAAGAAGATCGGCACTGCAAAGGCCGGATCCGTTATTGGTGAACTTTCTTTGCTCGACCATGGTCCCCGCACCGCAGCAGTCATCGCCGATTCCGATGTTCGTTTGCTTGTTGTTTCTGAGCGCGCACTGAAGGGCGCTATCGACAACATCCCCGCCATTTCACGCAAGTTGCTGAAGGCACTCGCCACCCGAGTTCGCGAACTCGACCGCGCCCACTACGGCTGATTTTTCGCCCACTGAGGGCAATTCACATCCCCACGGAGCAGGGTGAACACCCCTGTCGGCACTAGCGTTATCTCCGTTATGAGTACGAACGCAGCACCTGCAACCGAGAAGGGGCCAAAGCGCCTTCGTCCATACCAACTTTCGATTGCTATCGGAATTGGCATGGGCACTTTCACCCTCTTGTCGGGCATTGTTCCCAACTTCACCGGATGGCACAGCACCTCCGACATCCACCGCGAAGTGTTCGGTGGAATCCCCAGTGCACTAAAAGTTGCGTTCTACACCGTCATCCCCGTCATGTTGGTGTGGGGTTCGTTCCGGTTCGCAGACCGCATGCGTAACTGGGAACGCGGTGCGCCAGATCGTCGCAGAACAACTCCAAAGAACGCAAAGCGTCGTCTTGCCGACTATCGCGCCGGTGTCTACATGCGCACTCTGTTGCGTGATGGTGCCGCCGGCCTCATGCACTCCATGATGTACTTCGGTTTCTTGGTGTTGCTTGGCGTGACAACCACATTGGAAATTGACCACCAGTTGCCTGAATCACTGAAGTTCCTGCACGGTGGCGTGTATCAGAGCTACGCATTAATTGGCGACCTTGCAGGTCTCGTGTTCACCGTTGGTGTGTTGTGGGCAATTGTTCGCCGTTACATCCAACAGCCATACCGCATTCGCATTAAGACAAAGGCCGAACACGGAGTCATTCTCGGCGTTCTACTTGCGATTGGTCTCACCGGATTTGGTGCAGAAATGTTCCGCATCGCCGCATCAACTGCAGCTGGTAAAGACATGGGCTTTGAAGTGTGGTCGTTCATTGGTTACCCGTTAGCTCAAATGGTTGATGGTCTTGCCTTGGGAACACTCGAGAATTGGCATCAAGCAATGTGGATTTCCCACGTTGTTGCATTCATTGCCTTCTTGGCCATTCTTCCCATCACCATGTTGCGTCACATTTTCACCTCACCGTTGAACATGTACCTCAAAGATCGTGATCGTCCAAAGGGTGCAATGCGCGCCATGCCAAACCTCACCGAGACTTCACTCGAATCATTTGGTGCATCAGTTGTTGAAGACTTCACGTGGAAGCAATTGTTAGATACTGACGCATGCACCATGTGTGGTCGTTGCACCAGCGTGTGCCCAGCTCACGCAACAGGCAAGCCTCTTGACCCACGCGAAATCGTGTTGAAGACCGGTGAAGTGATGGCAGCAACTGCATCTCACGCACCTGGCGGAACAGTGTCACCACCATTGTCGGTTGATTCTGAAATCACCATTGGTGCTAACTCATTGTTCGAACGCATCAGTTCTGAAGAAATCTGGTCGTGCACCACATGTAAAGCATGTGACGAAATCTGTCCGGTCAACATTGAAATTCTCGACAAGATCCTCGACATGCGTCGCTACCTGTCGCTGATGGAATCGAACTTCCCTGCAGAACTTGGTAACGCATACCGCGCTATGGAAAACCAAGGCAACCCATGGGGCATGAACCAGAACGATCGTGCCGATTGGGCAAAAGACCTCAACGTTGATGTTGTAGACCCTGGC
>CAIVDG010000026.1 GCA_903904615.1 uncultured Acidimicrobiaceae bacterium
GACCGTTCGGTCTAAGACGCGGCGAAGATGTCTACTGCTTCTTGCAGTGTGATGTCTGTAATCACGCCGGGCTCAGCACGAATTGCTTCCACCCATGGTGGCGTCACTTTGCAAGTCACCGCAATGGGCTCATCTAACGATGACCCGGTTGTCGCTAGGTGAACAAAAGTGACGGCGTAGTTTGGCGGTCTCGCATCGCGCGAAAGTTCAATGAGTGCCCAAGGGTCTGGCGTAGTTCCAGGTCGATCGGTAATGGCAATCTCCGACGACGACGTCGCTTGAATTGCTCCACCGGAAAGACCGGGGCCATCCATAATGACGACACCACGAACAAGTTGTGGTCGCGCGCCTGCAATGAGAAAGCCGATGTAACCGCCAAGCCCACGCCCAACAATGGTGGCCTCACCAATGTGTCGTAGCGCAACGTCCACATCGGCCATCAGAATTTCCGCGGAATACCCTCCACCACGTGGAACAGATGATTCACCGTGGCCGGTGAAATCGAGAGCCCAGACAGGGCCGTTCCAATTCACTGGAAGTGTTGACATATTGGCGGCAGATTCACTGAGCCCGTGTAACAGAAGAAGTGGACGACCGGATCCTTCTTTGATGCAATGAAGTGCCAAAGAGATGCGGTTGTGCTGAAGGTGAACTGTGCTCATGACAAGAACTCCAACACCATTGCACTCACTCGATCTGGCTCTTCAATATGAATGAAGTGACCGACATCTTCCAGCACTTCAAGGCGCCCACCTTGTGGAATCCATGGCAATACGTCGCGTGCGCGTGCACCCCAACCCATTGGTTCATCAACTGTTCCGAGTAAACCGAGAAACGGCATGGGCAAAGATGCCATGCGTAGAGCACTCCATTCGGGGCGCCATGGTCCGAATCCACCGAAGCGCATTGTGGGGTCAAGTTTCCAACGCCATCCATCGCTGTCGTGGCGAGCACCTACGGTGACCAAGTATTCAAGCCATTCAATGGAAAGGCGCGGGTTCATCTTTGCGCGACGTTGAGCAAGGTCGACCAATGTTCCAGGCTTGCGCACTGCTGTTGGTGCTTCGTGTCGATAATCCAACCAAGAACCAATTTCACCAGCAAGAAGCCGGGATTGATCGTGGTCGGGGACATCGGGCATTCGACGCTTACTGGGCATGCCATCGATGTTCACCATTTTCGATACCCGATATGAACTTGCTTCGGCAAGCTGCATCATCAGAGCGCCACCTTTGGAGTGAGCGATAACAGGGGCCGGCTTCGATGTGGTGCTGGTCATCACAGCTAGTGCATCTCGAATGTCGGCGTCCCAGCTGTACAGCGATGCGTAGTCACTGTCGCCGTGACCACGGTGGTCCCATGCCACGGCTCGCCAGCCAGCGTCGGCAATCTTTGCGGCGAAGACGTCAAAAGTGCGTGCAAAGTCGGAACCGCCGTGAACAAGGAAGACCACAGGGTCACTTTCTTTGCCCCATTCGTGCACTGCGATACCGACGCCGTCAGCATCAACTCGACGGGTGCGGTCAGGAGTTCGGGCTCCGGGGAATGAGCGAGTCTCTGTAGTCACGGGTCTTCAGGTTAGGACAGCCCAGGCCGTCAGCGTGCAGTGGGGCGCACACCCGACACATGCCACACCGACATAACATGACAGAGATGTTCCTGCGTACCCGTCTCCATATGTATTTGTTGTGGAGCACGTGTGCTTTTGTGTTCCTTGCTGTCATCTCTGGATTACTTACAGATGGTGGTTCAGATGAATCACCCGACGTACAACAAGGTGCTACTACAACAGCTGTCGCAACAACTACAACCGTTGCGGCAGGGGAACCACGTAAGTACGTGGTGCAGTCAGGTGAGTCTCTATTTGCAATCGCTCAGAAGTTCAATCTCAGCGCGCCAGCCCTGGTCGAGCTCAACAAAATAAAAAATCCTGATCGTGTGTCTGCTGGCACAGAACTGTTGCTCCCACCCAGTAACGGTTTTGTACCTATTGGTGCCACCACCACCATGCCACCATGACCACATGGTTGCTTACTTCGTACTTACACTGAAGACATGACCGCGACTTTTTGGCCCACGCAAGAACATTGGTCTGTTGCAATTCCATTGCGCACTCCACATGTACGTCTTACTTGTCTTGCCGACACCGGGTTTGTTGGGTTGAAGCCCATCCCGTTCGACGTGCCATCGCAGGAGTGGGAGTCGTTGGAGTATTTCGATTGGAAGAGCGGGGGCGACACAAACTTTGCGCCCCTTGCATCTGCAGATGGCGAACTTGATTGCCGTGGTTTCTGGGACAAAGGCAAAACAGATAAAGACGCACTGTGGACATCGAATGCGGCACTTGCACCAACTCTGAAAGATTATGTGTCGTCGGTAGGTGCAAACTACGGACGAGTTCGCATTATCAAGCTTGAGCCGCAAGATCGCGACCAAGCAATTCGGTCAATTCATCGTGACGACAACAATCGCTTTAATCCCGAGAATGAGGGCTGGGTTGTTCGTTCATGGGTTGAACTCACTGACAGCCCCGATAGCTACATGCTGTTGATGGACAATGGCCCAGACGGATTACCCGACCCTGCAACAGAACGCCGAGTTCCTCTATCTAAAGGTTCTCGTTTTGTCGTTGACACGCAGCGCTTGTGGCACGTTGTGGTGCACAATCACAATTTCCCGCGTTACGCGTTAATTACTAGTTTCGAGAGCGGTTCGGCACTCGATTCATTTATTGCGCGCGAACGCGCGTAACGCTTTTTACAGCGCACCTTCAATTGCGGCGATGACGTCATCTGCATCGGGTGCTGTCTTCGGATGAAAACGCGCGATGACTGAACCATCGCGACCGACGAGGAACTTTTCAAAGTTCCAACGAATGTCTCCGTTGACACCTTCTTCGTCTGCAACTGGAGTGAGAGATTCATACAACGGATGACGGTTGTCTCCGTTTACTTCAATCTTCTCGGTGAGCGGAAAGGTAACGCCATAGGTAGACGAGCAAAAGGTTGCAATCTCTTCAGCTGTTCCGGGTTCTTGTCCGAGGAACTGGTTACAAGGAACACCCACCACACTGAAGCCGCGTGCTGAATAGTTCTTTTGCAACTGCTCAAGTTGTTCGTACTGAGGAGTGAGACCGCACTTGCTCGCAACATTCACCACCAAAGTGACTTTTCCTTCAAGGGACGACAACGCGTTTGGTTGGCCGTCAAGTGCTGCGATGGATGTGGAATAAATACTCATAAGAAATGAAACACCGTGAAGGTGTGCATCATTCCCGAATAAGGGAATTAGTTGTTTCTATGAGCTGCAGCCAACTCGGCAACTTCGCGCATAATGCGAGCGATATCGAAGTCTTTTGGTGTGTAGACCGCTGCAACGCCCTCATTGGCCAGGCGGGTTCGGTCTTCTTCAGGGATGATTCCGCCAACAATGACCGGGGCATCAACGCCTTCTGCTCGAAGACGACGCACCACATCGGGCACTAACTGCAAGTGTGAACCCGACAAGATGGACAGGCCAACCACATCTGGATCTTCGTCTCGCGCGCTTGCAACGATTTGCTCGGGTGTGAGGCGAATACCGCTGTAGACAACTTCCATTCCGGCATCGCGTGCTGCAACCGCAATTTGTTCTGCACCATTTGAATGACCATCGAGGCCTGGCTTTGCCACCAAGAATCGTGGGGGACCACCTGGGATAGTGCGTACATACTCAGCCACTTCGGCGAGTGCACTCGTGCGACGACCTACTGCGGCGCCCACACCAGTGGGAGCGCGGAACTCGCCAAATACTTCGCGAAGCACCTGTGACCATTCACCAGTAGTTCCACCTGCTTCGGCTAACTCAATGGAGGGTTCCATGATGTTTTCGCCAGAGACTGCGGCGTCACGAAGGTGGGTGAGTGCCGCTTGAACGCGTGCAGAGTCGCGTGTGGAACGCCACTTCTCTACGTCGGCGATCATTTCTGTTTCAACAGCAGGATCTACTACCAAGATGTTGCCCGGAGTAGCAAGCGGGCTGTCTTCGGACTCGGTGTACGAATTAACACCAACAACAACTTGTTCGCCAGATTCAATTCGGCGTGTGCGCTCAGCCATGGAACGAACAAGGCGACCCTTCAATTCGTCTACGGCGTTGAAGGCACCACCAAGAGACATGACCTCTTCAAACTCAGCCCATGCGGCATCACGAAGTTCAGCAGTACGACCTTCAATAACTTTTGATCCGTCAAAGATGTCTTCGTACTCAAGCAGATCGGATTCGAACGCCAACACTTGCTGCATACGAAGAGACCACTGCTGATCCCACGGGCGAGGAAGTCCGAGTGCTTCGTTCCATGCGGGCAACTGCACGCTTCGTGCACGAGCCTTTTTGGACAGCGTGACAGCGAGCATTTCCAACACGATGCGTTGAATGTTGTTCTCTGGTTGCGCTTCGGTGAGTCCGAGCGAGTTCACCTGCACGCCGTAACGGAAGCGTC
>CAIVDG010000027.1 GCA_903904615.1 uncultured Acidimicrobiaceae bacterium
CCAGGCCTCCATGTCGACTTCGCCACCAGTCATTTCAGCAACCAACCGGCCGGTGATTTGCCCGTTCAGCCAATAGACCACCGCAGTGGGGTCGATATCTGTGCGGATCCATCCCTTTTCCTGCGCTACCCGAATATTGGCGGCCGCCGAAGTCAGAAATTCGCGATTGAGATCGTTGATGGCCGTTCTCAATGCCGGATTCGTTTGGGCCGCCCCAAGGACAGCCACACGAATCGACCTTGCGTGGGCGCGTCCGTCCACGTAACTCCACTCAAGCGCCTTGCGAAAGGTTCTAAAGAATTCTTCAACGTTCGTGACCCCAGCCAACATGTTCTCTGGCGGATCATCCAGCACCAGATTTCGCTTGTACCAAGCCAAATAAGCCGCAGTAACGAGTTCTGATCGATCTTTGAAGTGGTAATACAGCGCCGGCTCAGAGACACCTACTTCATGGGCAATCTTGGTGAGACGAATTGACGACTCGCCACCAGTTTCAATCATCTGAATCGCCACATCGATGATTCGAGTCCGAACATTCGAAACTTCCGCCACCGCTCCAAACTAGCCAATCACGCTTTCGCCAAAGTACCCAGGACCTGCGGATTAAAAGTCCGTTGCTCTACCGACTGAGCTAAAAGCGCGGAGGCGGAATGGAATTCGGAGGAGTCCATTGCTTCCTCTGTCAGGATCGTTCCCCGCAACCAAAAAGGCTCAACCAATGCCGTCCATCTGCTCCTTCGATGCTGAAGTTAATGACTGACAACAGTGGAGCCTGATTTCGGAGTGCCATGTGTGGCGGTCTCTGGTGACGTTGGCCAGATTTACTTTGCCAGATACTCGTTTCGAAGTTGTTGCTTGTAGAGCTTGCCGGTTGCAAGCCGTGGCAATTCAGGCCGGAAATCAATTCGACGTGGGCACTTAATGGAGGCAAGATTTTCTCTGCAATATGCAAGTAGTTCTTGTTCCAATTCTTCGTCGGCGACCACGCCTTCAGCCGGTTGCACCACAGCATGAACAATTTCTCCTAAATCGTCATCGGGCAAACCGAAGACTGCGGCGTCAAATACCGCAGGGTGCATGATGAGCGCATTTTCAGCTTCTTGTGGGTACACGTTGACGCCACCAGAAATGATCATGAATGCCTTGCGATCTGTGAGAAATAGATAACCGTCTTCATCGATATATCCAATATCTCCCATGGTGGCCCAGCCATTCGCAGTGCGCGTTGACGCAGTCTTTGCAGCGTCTCCGTGGTATTCAAAACCGGCGGCTGCTGCAGATTCAAAGTAAATTGTTCCAGCTTCGCCTGCTGGTAGTTCGGCGCCATCTTCATCAAGAATGTGAATGACAGCATTAATACATCGACCAACGGTGCCAGGTTTCCGTAACCACTCTTCGCTAGTTACCGATGTTTGTCCAGGACCCTCGGTGCCCGCGTAATACTCAAAAATAATTTGTCCCCACCAATCAATCATCTTGTATTTCAGAGGGACGGGACATGGTGCCGCTCCATGAACCGCAAATTCATGACTAGAAAGATCAATTGAATTTCGAATGTCTTCTGGAAGAGCAAGCATGCGACTAAACATGGTGGGCACCCACTGACTATGGGTGATGCGATGAGTTTCAATGGCGCGCAATGCGGCCTCGGCATCAAATCTCTCCATCACATACACAGTCCCACCCAAGCGATGAACTCCCATAACAAACGTCAGAGGAGCAGAGTGATAGAGCGGAGCAGGTGATAAGTAACGCATTCCTTGGCGTCCACCAAACGCAAGTTGAAGCGCTAGTCCGATGCCCGCTACTTCGCCAGGGTGCCGACCTGGCAACGGACGCACGATGCCTTTGGGGACACCCGTAGTGCCAGATGAATACAACATGGGCCAACCTGCAGTTTCATCAGTCAATTCTGAGGTCGGCTGCTGAGCCACAGTTGAGTGGTAGTCGGCGAATCCGTCGGCTCCACCCACCGCCAAACGCGACACGACTGCATCAATCCCCACGAGAGCGTCGTTCGCTTTGGATGCAAGCGCAGACGTAGTGATGAGTGAACGAGCTCCACAGTCACGAACAATGTAAGCAATCTCTCCAGCCGTGAGATGTGAATTGATAGCGGTGAAGTACAGACCGATTCGGTCAGCTGCCCAACACACTTCTGCAAATTCCTTCACATTTTCCATGAGTAGGGCAACGTGATCTCCTTGTGACAATCCAAGAGAACGCCAGAAATGTGCAAGTTGACGAGATCTATCGTCTAAATCACCCCACGTGACAATCTCTCCAGATCCAGTCATTACAACGGCTGGCGTATCGCGCCCAATTGTGTTTGCATCTCCTGGATACATGGTGTCTCCTTAAACAGATTGAATGAGCGGCACCAGTCGCTCAAGATGTTGAATCATTTCAGTAGACGTACGCCCCACAGGTGCTATTCGTAGCGTGTTGATACCTGCTTCCTTCGCCGCCAACATACGTGTACGAACCATTTGTTCTGTTCCCACCATGTAGATGTTCAACAAGAAATCGTCTTCCACAGCATTGACAGCGGCAGCTTTGTCTCCCGATACCCACAACTCTTGAACTTTTGTGCACATGTCGGCCCAGCCTGCGCGAGAGTATGCCGAGTTATAGAAATTGGTAGACGCTGAACCCATGGCACCTAAAGTAAACGCCGCCATAGGTCGATACTTATTGAGAAGAACTTCAACATCATCACCAACTTCGATAGTGGCGTTAATTTGAAGATCTAAATCGTTCAACGTTCTTCCCGACTTCTCCGCACCTCGACGAAGTGATGACAAAACGTGGTCTGATGCATCAGGAATAAATGATGTACCCAACCAACCATCAGCCAGTTCACCCGTTAACTCCAACATTCGCGGACCCAGAGTGGCGAGGTAAATAGGGATTGCTGGTTGAGGTGGCATGCTCAATTTCAGAGCCTTTCCTTCGCCACCTGGTCGAGGCAACACATAGCGGGGACCGCTTGATGTCAGGCGTTCACCTGAAATTCCTTGCCGAATAATGGTGATGTATTCACGCAGTCGTTCTGTTGCGTTTGCAAATGCTTCCCCGTGTAGTCCTTCAACAACTTGCGGACCACTTACTCCTAAACCTAAGCAAAACCGATGATTGCTCAGTCGGTCCATGGTCATGGCGGTCATGGCGGTCATGGCTGGAGTTCGAGCACTGATTTGCATAATGCCAGTGCCTAATTTGATGCGTTGAGTCAATGGTGCAAGGTAGGCCAATGGCGCAATGGTCTCCATGCCCCACGCTTCAGCAGTCCACGCGAAATCAACGCCAAGCGCATCAGCCGCCCGCACGAGTTCCACCATGTCTTCCCAGTTTGAGCCGTCGTAATACGCACTCCCAATGGATAATCCAACTCTCATCATTTCCTCCTGTAGCGACACTACCGATGATGTCTGACACCCAGCGAGTTGCATAATCTGCACGTACCTAGTTCAGGGGGCAACATGGCAACATTGTCAACGGGCGTCAAAAACCCAAGAAATTCAT
This sequence comes from uncultured Acidimicrobiaceae bacterium, assembly GCA_903904615.1. Lineage (GTDB taxonomy): Bacteria > Actinomycetota > Acidimicrobiia > Acidimicrobiales > Ilumatobacteraceae > UBA2093. The sequence continues at coordinate 3,526 of CAIVDG010000027.1, forward strand.
CTCCACGTTCACACGGAACCATCCATGACGACAAGGTGGCCAACAATCTGGGATTTCGTGGCGGTGCAATTGCCGGATCTATTCATCTTGATCAATTTGGCCCAGTACTAGTTGATGCCTTTGGTCAACAATGGTTTGAAACCGGTTCTCTTGGACTGTATTTCTTGCATCCACTTCTCGATCAAGAACCAGTTGAGGGGCTCGTCGATATCGGAAATGCATCGCCACCGCTGACGCAAGCGCGGTGCGATGTGCGTATGACTACTCCCGACGGAATCGCCGTCGCCGAGGGAACCGCGAGCGTCGGAGCAGTTAGTGCACCTTCACCTGTTACATCGCGGGATCGTCGCAGCATGGATCCGTCTGCACTTCGCATGTTGTCAAAAACTCACATTGGAATGAAACTTCCTCCGGTGGTTGTGTCTCCATCGGAAGGTGACCAGCGAGATCGGGTCTCCAGTGGCTTGATGACGTCGCCACTTGATTGGTACGTCGGCGAATCCCCGTGGGGCGGAACTATTTGTTCTCCACTCACAATCTCTCGCATGATGACTGGAGATGTCATGCAACCAATGGAGAAATCGATAGGAAAAGGTGTTGGCCTCTACGGAGCGCTAGAACTTCACCACGTGTCTGGTCCACTCTTTTTAGATGAAAGATACGTTGTGTCCGGCGTGCTCACTGATGTATCGGAAACACCGAAGACAGAGGTGTTCTGGTGCGATATTGAAGCACGACGAGCCAACAATCCAGATTCCGGAGTTGTTGCCACGTTCACAGTAATGACTCGTGTTTTGAAAGCATCATCCCCGTTGTACGCCGAGTAGCTTTCGATCATGGCCTCCAACATTGTTGAAATCATTGGCGTCTACGACGCTGATTCAACATTGGTCGGCGAAGTCTCGTATTGGATTGGCGCCCGACTTGGGAGAACCCACTGTTCGCTCTGCGAACTCACTCACGGAGTTTTCACAGTAAAAAGCGAATGGAAATCCTGCGAGCAAAAACTCCACGTTCCGTTCACCACATACCACCGCAACGACGCACCTACCGATGTACTCACCTGTGCTGCGGGTCAGTTCCCGGTGGTACTTGCACGTACGAACGAAGACCTGATTGTGTTGCTCAACCGAGAACAACTCGAGGCATTCAACGGCGATACAGAACGCTTCGGTAACTGGTTGAACAATTACATCGCTGCGCCGTAAGTCTCTACTTCAAAATCTTGTTGGCAATTTCTCCTACAAGCGAGATTCGTTCGGTGATGTGGCCATTGATGGGCAAATTGATTGTGAGACCGTCAACACCTGCATCAACAAACTCTTGAATCTTCTCGCCCACTGTGTCGGGGTCACCAAAGATGATCATGCCCTTAATCATCTCTATGACTTCGTCGGTCCAGCCCTTCACCCCAGACAATGCGCGAGCATCC
>CAIVDG010000028.1 GCA_903904615.1 uncultured Acidimicrobiaceae bacterium
GCCGGTGGCGGCACCGCTCTTCTTCGTAGCCGCCCAGCAGTGCTGAAGGTTGTGGAATCGCTCACTGGTGACGAAGCAACCGGCGCCCGTACGGTGTACGACGCACTTGTTGCTCCAGCCAAGCACATTGCCGACAACGCCGGCCTCGAGGGCTCTGTTGTCGTTCAGCGTGTTGAGTCTGAAAAGGGTTCAAACGGCTTCAACGCAGCCACCGGCGAGTACGTCGACTTGGTTGCCGCAGGCATTATCGACCCAGCCAAGGTCACCCGTGCAGCCCTCCAGAACGCAGCATCCATTGCGGCTCTGGTCCTTACCACCGAATGCCTCGTGGCCGATAAGCCCGAGAAGAACGCTGCCCCCATGGGTGGCGGCATGCCCGGTGGCATGGGGATGATGTAAGGGAAAGTTCCTGGAATAAACGCCACCCCAGGGTGGTTGTATCAAGAGCCTCCCGTTGATGGCCCAGACCCGAAAGGGCTGGGCCATCAATTTTTTTGTCCTACGGTTGTCGCATGCAAGACGACGGCATGGAAGAAGAAATCACAGAGCACGTCAACGATGCACGTGATGAGCGCATGCCACTCCCACGCCGACACCTGTGGTTGGTGCAACTGATTGAATACGCCATCGGATTCGCTATTGCCTTCAGTGCATCGCGTGCATCGGAACCACTTGTTCCCGCAATAGTGGCCGCAGCTGTCATTGCAAATGCAGCCACGGTGAAGGCTCCACTGTCTGCATTCCGAGTGAGTAGCCCACAGGTTCATCGCGCAATTGGAATTGTGTTGGCGGCAGGAACATTGGCGTCCGCAATCTTTTTAGACGTTGACGCAATGACGAAGACTTTACTTGTGATCAGCGCGGTGGCAGAAGGCTTCGTGTCGGTACGCTTCGGTCATGGCATTTGAACGACCTGCACCAGACCTCGCTAAGTTGATCGCTGCATGGGAAGCGTGGGAAAAGGGCGAAGAAATGCCCGGCAAAGTCCTCGCCAATCTCAAGACTGCAGGTCTCGCTGAAATTCTTGCCGAATTGAAGTCAACTGGTTGGACTCCGAGCGCATCGTGAGCCCCCGACGCGGTGGCGCACAAGTCATTCCGCGTCCCGACACCTGGCGACTAGGTGAATCGCCAGAGTGGTTGTCTTCCGTTTCATCGTCTCATTTCACGCGTGAACATGCGCAGCAACGCATCGCTGCGTATGTTGCTGCCGAACAACCCTCTTCTGCTGGTGTCAACGATGAATGGCTTGCCGGCGCGCGTGCGTCTGCAGTGCTTGTTCCACTTATCGACACACCAAACGGATTGTCGGTAGTTCTCACCCGCCGTGCAGATCATTTGCGCAATCATCGTGGAGAAATTTCGTTTCCCGGCGGTCGAGTGGAGGAATCCGAATCTCTCGTAGAGGCTGCCTTACGTGAAGCTACAGAAGAAGTGGCATTGCCAACGGAGAATGTCACCATCATTGGTCAACTAGACCCGCATGCCACATTCGTGAGTAACAGTCTGATTGTGCCTGTTGTTGGATTAGTGAACGGTTCGCCACATCTCACAGCACAAGCATCAGAAGTTGCACGAATACTTATTGTTCCCCTGGCTGAACTTGCGCATCCCGATTCGTATCGGAATGAATGGTGGAACACGCCGCGCGGAGATCTCAACATTCATTTCTTCTATCTTCATGACGAAACTATTTGGGGTGCCACGGGGCGCATTTTACGCCAACTGTTCGATGTACTTTTCGCGTAGGGCTACGGCCCTGCGTAGGTGCGTACAGCGCGATAGAACGTTTCTGCCCACGCTGCACATGATGCACGAGCTGTTTTTGTTCGCTTTGTGCAATCGGTCAGCATGTCTTTCTTAAAAACGGAATCAACGCGAGCTCGCATTTGTGGAGTCCACCATTTGCCACCGTCGAGTTTCCCTAAATTCCTGTAGGCAAAGTCGTGTCGTCGACATGCATTGAAGAAGTTGAACGTTCGCCCCGTGCTACCCAAGACGGGAACAGAACATCCATCAGTGGTCCATGTCAGACGTGCATCTCGTGTGTCTGAATCGGCAATCTTGATAAATGCCACAAGTGATTTATTGAAGACCAGAGAGCGTGCGACAACATCTGGTGCTGGGGGAGGAGCAGCCGACATGCATGCGGCAACAAGAATCGAGGCAAGAACAGCCATGAGAATCTCCTTCGCATGGCTGTGTGTGCGGAAGTGTGTGTCCGCGGGCACGGCGATGTGCTTTATGCCTTGAGGCACTTCAACA
>CAIVDG010000029.1 GCA_903904615.1 uncultured Acidimicrobiaceae bacterium
ATCCGGGAGCGTATGAAGGTCGCACATGTCTTCCCTTCGGTTTTCGTGCGCCACATCGCGATGCGCGTCATTTGCCATACGTGGTGTCGGCAGCATGGAAAGCACCAACATCTGGCGGTAGCACAGGTCGCCCCAAACTCATTGTGTCTGGAGACCCAGCGGCATTGAATCCAGAAGCGCCAGTTCCGTTGATGATGGACCCCGGTGGGTGTTTAGTAATGCCAGGACCGCTGTATCACAATGGTCCCGCTGTGTGGAGTTGCCAAGCTTTGTTGCACGGCCTGACCGTTGCTTTGTTGCCGCGCTTCGATGCATCTCAAACGCTTGAGGTTATTGAGTCCCAGAAGGGGACTGTTTTGTACATGGTTCCCACCATGATGAAACGAATTCTTCGACTGCCAGATGAAGAACGTTTGTCGCGTGATCTGTCGTCACTTCGTGTGGTGTGGCATCTTGCCGAACCATGCCCTGAATGGCTGAAACAGGCTTGGATTGATTGGTTGGGTGCTGAACGTATTTTTGAGTTGTATGCCGGCACCGAAGCGCAGACCGCAACAATCATTAGCGGCCCCGAATGGCTGGCACATCGCGGATCTGTTGGCAAGGTTGTTCCCGGAACAGTTCTCATCACAAATGAAGATGGCGCAGAAGTTCCTGTCGGCGAGATGGGTGAAGTGTGGATGCGCAGCTTGCGAGAAACGCCCACCTATAAATACGTGGGTGCTGCTGCGCGAACTCGCGAAGGTGGATGGGAATCTCTTGGCGACATGGGTCGACTAGATGAAGACGGCTATCTCTATTTGGGAGACCGTGCAGCCGACATGATCTTGTCCGGTGGCGCAAATATTTATCCAGCTGAAATTGAAGCCGCTATTCAAGAGCATCCTGCGGTGAAATCCTGCGCGGTGATCGGGTTGCCGGACGACGATAAAGGAAACACGGTCCACGCGATTGTTGAAGCCAATGCAACAGACATTCCAGAAGACGTCCTGAAGGCTTTCTTGGGCGAACGCCTTGTGTCGTACAAGGTTCCTCGAACTTTTGAGTATGTGGATTTCGCATTGCGTGATGACGCGGGCAAAGTGCGTCGCTCGGCCCTGCGCGCCGAACGCATTGTTGGCTAAGTCGTTAACTTGTTCTCATGGTTGTGTCTCTTGCGTCGATCATCAATTCGCTCGACACGGCGGTGTGGGAATTCTTCGTTCAGAATCCGTTGTTGGTTGACGTAGCAAAGGTTGTTACTCGTGCTGGAGTAAGCACCGTTCTTATTCCTGTCGCCCTCGTAGCGGGTGGTGTTGTGTGGTGGAAGACGCGAGACGTCATCTCGGCAGTACTTCCGTGGGTCACCTTGCAGGCCTCGGGTCTCTTCATCGCATCAATGAAAAGTTGGACTGCCGTGCAACGGCCCCCGCAAGAGTTTTGGCTAACAACGACCGACTCTTTCAGCTTTCCATCGGGACATGTAGGGAACACCACCGCTTTGGTTGTGTCCATAGTTCTTCTTGTTCAGACAATTGCACCGCGGTATGCGCGTGCATCTTTCGCGATTGGTGCGTGCATCTGCACCATCATGGGCTGGAGCCGATTAGCACTGAACATCCATTGGATGTCCGATGTGTTGGCAGGCTTGCTGACCGGAACTGCAATTGCATTTCTGGTTGCTCGTGTTGCAGAAAGGTTTAGATCTCCACGTGAGAGCCAACTTCAAACACCCGGTCCACGGGAAGGTTGAAGAAGCGACTCGCACTGTCTGCGCCGCGGTTCAAGAAGACGAAGAGATGCTCTGCAAGAGGATTCATGCCTGGTGCTTTGCCCGCAATAATCGATTCGTGACCGATGAAGTACGTGGTGTCGTCAATGTCTAGTTCAAGACCGGGGTGGCTCATGGCGGCAAGCGTGGCGGGAACATCGGGCTCGTCCATGAATCCGAATTCCAATTGAACTTGCCATACGCCTGGACCAACTTTTGTGATTGTCGCGCGGTCCTTGATCTCAACGCGTGGCAGATCTGACGTATCAACAGAAACGATGAGGGTGTTCTTATGAAGCACCTTGTTGTGACGCAAGTTGTTCACCAGGGCCGGGGGAGCTTGTCCTAAGTCCTTGAACATAAAGATTGCAGTTCCGTTAACTCGCTTAATGTCTTCAGCCTCATCAAGGACATCTGTGATGCGGCGCTCACCACGACGAATACGTGCTGCCACGAGCGCGCGTCCGCGTCGCCATGTTTGCATTTGCACCATCAGGATGATGCCGACGGCAAGTGCAAACCAACCACCATGTGGAATCTTCACAATGTTGGCGCCCAAGAACCCGGCCTCCACGATGAGCAGTGGAATACATAGTGCGAACGCCTTCCATTGCTTCCAATGCCACTTGTCTGTGAGTACTCGGAAGAAAATGAGGGTGGTGATGGCCATGGTCATGGTGACCGCAATGCCGTATGCCGCAGCCAAGTTCGACGAGGTTTGGAATCCGATGACCAAACCAATACACGCAGCCATCAAGAGCCAGTTCACGAGCGGTACATAGATTTGACCCGAGTGAGCGTGCGATGTGTGGCGAATCTTGATGCGAGGGAGATAGTCCAACTGCACGGCCTGCGCAGTAAGAGAGAACACGCCAGAAATGAGTGCTTGGGACGCGATGATGGTTGCCATCGTGGCGAGGAGAACGATGGGCAACAAGACCGCATCGGGAACCATGCTGAAGAAAATGCTTTCAACACTTTCTGCGTTCTCGGGTTGCAGAAGGAATGCTCCCTGACCCCAGTAGTTCAACACGAGTGCAGGAAGAACCATTCCGTACCAACCAAACATGATGGGACGACGACCAAAGTGTCCCATGTCGGCATACAACGCTTCGCCACCGGTCACCACCAGGAAGATGGAACCAAGCGACAAGAAGGCGTGTCCTGTTTCGTGGGTGAAGTATTGGTAGGCGTAATACGGATTCACCGATTCGATAATGCGTGGTGCGTCCGCGATGTGCATGAGGCCGAGGACTGCCAATGTGGTGAACCACACCAACATGATGGGTCCGAAGACTTTTCCTACGGCGCCTGTTCCGCGCTTTTGTACAAGGAACAAGCACAGAAGAATGGCGATGGCAATGGGGATGACCCAGTCGGCAAACCCCTTTGAAACTTCTTCCAAACCTTCCACTGCTGACAGAACAGAAATTGCAGGAGTAATGACTCCGTCTCCGTACAGGAGCGCAGTTCCGAACACGCCGAGCGTGACAAGAATGGCGCCGTTACGAACGGTCTCTCCGCGACGAGGCAAGACCATTGCGGTGAGGGCAAGAATGCCGCCCTCTCCGTTGTTGTCTGCGCGCATCACGAACATGAGGTACTTAATGGAGATGATGATGATGAGCGACCAGAATGCGAGAGAGCAAATGCCAAACACGTTGATTTGGTCAACAGTCATCACGTGTGATTTTTCTGTGAACGCTTCCTTGAATGAATACAGCGGGCTCGTGCCAATGTCGCCGTAAACAATTCCGAGCGCTCCGAGAGCTAAAGCAACTGTGCCGGTCTTGTGTCCGTGCTCGTGCGAATGGTCGTGAGATTCATCTCGGCTGTGCTCTTCGTTGGCATGTTGTTCCGCAAGTTGGCGAGCATGCTCTACCGATTCGCGATCTACTGAGTTATCTGATCCCACAAGAAGGAAAGGCTAGTTGTGTGGCGCCCGTGGCGCTCTGTTTCCCCGCACATTCCGCCTAGGACCAGTCGAACTCGAGTCCCTCTATTCCCTTGGCAAACTGCGCGCTACGCGTTTGGTAGTCGCCCATCTCGCGTGGTGTGGGAGCTCCGGGGCTAAAAATCACTCGATCACCTTCGTGGGTGAGCGAGATTGCTGAACTGACGCCGTCGGCCACATTGTCGGAAATGGCTAGCCGAACAGTGGCGCGCGTGGTGAGAAGTTGTTTATAGAGCCTGCTCTTGGACTCACCAAGAACCACAATGCCAGCCAGATGTTGAGCATTGTTCACGGCCTCACACAACGGTCCGAAATCGACGTTGCGATCTTCGCCACCCATGATGAGAACAAATCGAGAGATATCGAACCGTTCAATG
>CAIVDG010000030.1 GCA_903904615.1 uncultured Acidimicrobiaceae bacterium
AAAGCAAAATGCGTGGTGAGCGCTGCAGGCGTATGGGCCGACGATGTTCGTTCGCTAGACGAAAACACACACCCCGACACCATTCGCCCTGCAAAAGGCGTTCACCTCACAGTGCCCTGGGACAAAGTGCGCAATGACATTGCTGTGGTTATTCCGGTGCCACGCGACCGACGCAGTTTGTTTGTTGTGCCCTGGATCTCAAATGGCGACGGCACCTACAAGTTCTCCTACATCGGAACCACCGACACGGACTACAAAGGCCCCGTTGACGACCCGCAATGCACCAAGGACGACATTGACTACGTTCTTGCTGCACTGAACGCCAGTGTCACCACAAATGTCACCGTGGACGATGTCACTGCTGTGTGGTCTGGTCTTCGACCTCTCGTAAAGACCGATGATTCATCGGCGAAAGCTGGTCGCACTGCAGACCTCAGTCGACGCCACAAAGTGTTTACATCTGACAACGGTGTCATCACGGTTACCGGTGGAAAGCTCACCACGTATCGCGAAATGGCCGAAGATGCAGTGGATGAAGCGTGCGACATTCTTGGGCGGAAGGCTTCGTGCAAAACAAAGCGACTGTCATTGCGTGGCGCAAACGGCAAACGTTCGCAGTCGACCGTTCTCGATCAACATCTTGACGGACGCTTCGGAAGCGATGCCGCACATCTTCGTCAACTCATGAACGAGAACCCAACACTTGCAGAAGAACTTGTTCCTGGCCTTCCCTACTTGAAGTGTGAAGCGGTGTACGCGGTTACCCACGAGATGGCCACCACTTTGGACGACATCCTTACCCGTCGTACGCGTGCGCGACTCCTTGATCGTCGCGCTTGCAAAACAGTGGCCCCAGCAGTTGCCGACCTTGTGGCGCCATACCTCAAGTGGGACAACGCAGCTCGTGACAGCAACTTGGCTCACTTCATCGACGAATGTGCCCGCGAAGACGCTGCTGGCCTTGTCACCGAAACAGAATTCATCGCCTCCACAACTAAGGGATCCCACTAGTCATGAGCATCAAGCGTTTCTCAACAGAGGCAACACCACCCATTGAGTTCGGTAGCGACGCTGCAACTGCAACTGCGCGACTTTCAACAAATGCGCCAGCTCTTACTGCCGACAACATTGCCGAGTTGGCCGCCATTTGCGACACAACAACAGACGCAGCAACGCGCGCCGAACACGGACGTGATTGGTGGCCACTGTCATTGGCATGGTCGCTCAAGAACGAAGTACCTCAACTCCCCGGAGTTGTGTGTCGACCAACGTCAACACAAGAAGTGTCGCGACTTCTCGCGTATTGCAATGAGCACGGAATCGCCGTCACCCCTTCAGGTGGACGAAGCGGTGTGTGCGGTGCAGCTATTCCGCTTCGTGCGGGAGTGTCACTCGACATGACTCTCATGCAAGGACTGGAATCCATCGACGAGATTTCTGGAATTGTGGAAACACTTGCCGGAACATTCGGACCAGACCTTGAAGACGCAGTGCGCACATACGGACTCACCATTGGTCACTACCCGCAATCATTCGCTCTCGCCACAGTGGGCGGTTGGGTTGCGTGCCGCGGCGCAGGTCAGTACTCAACGCGTTACGGAAAAATTGAAGACATGGTGCACGCACTCGAGGCGGTGCTTGCTGACGGAACAATCATTCGAACCGGTGGCGCGCCTGCTGGTGCCGTAGGACCCGACCTCAGCCAATTGTTGTTGGGTAGCGAAGGAACACTGGCGGTCATTACGCGCGTGTGGCTGCGCGCTCACCCACTGCCCGAAGTGGAACGCCGTGGCGCCTATGTATTCGCGTCACTCAGTGAAGGTTTCGAAGCGTGTCGCCGCCTCATTCGTGCTGGAGCAACACCCGCCGTCTTGCGCTTGTACGACGGCGCTGAGAGCAAGCGTTCACATGGAGGCGACGGAATAAATGCAACGCTTCTTGTTTTGGACGAAGGAAACGAACAACTCGTTGACGCCACCATGGCAATTGTTCACGACACCTGCATGTCAATGGGGGCAACGGTGGGCGATGTACAACTTGTTGAGCAATGGACTCACCATCGCAACGACACCAGCGGACTGCAGGCGCTCACACGCAAGGGCTACGTAGTGGACACTATGGAAGTTGCTGCCAACTGGGCCGACCTCGACACCGTTGTTGAAAACATTGAAAGCGCAATGTTGGCTGTGCCCCATGCGCGCTCGGCCACGTGCCACTTGTCCCACAGCTACATCGAAGGCGCATGTGTGTATTTCACATTTGCGGCCACGCCATCGACCGAAGAGTTTGAAGACACCTACCTTGCAATGTGGGATGCGGGACAACGCGCGGCACTTGCATCGGGGGCCAACCTCTCTCACCATCACGGCATTGGCTACAGCCGCGGTCAATACATGGAAGAAGCCCTGGGCTCAGCAATGACCGTGTTACGCACGGTGAAGAAAGCACTCGACCCGAACAACATTTTGAATCCAGGAAAACTCGGATTGTGAAAACTCTTGTCATCGACGTAGGAACGAGTGGCCTCCGGTCTTCTCTTGTTCATTCAGATGGCTCAGTGTCCGACCTTCTTTACGAAGAGTTCTCGCCGTCATCGCCCGCAGGCGGCTTGGTGGAGTTCGACGCACTCGCGTTATACGACGCAGTGAAACGCGTGTGCAGCGCGACGCTTGCATCTCAATCTGCAGATGCCGTAGGAATCACCAACCAACGGGCATCCACCATTGTTTGGAACGCAACAACTGGCGTTCCGGTATCCCCCGCAATCGGATGGCAAGACCTGCGCACTGTTGGCGAGTGCATCATGGCGCGCATTGAACATGGCTTCGCGTTAGCGCCTAATCAATCTGCCACCAAACTCTCGTGGATCTTGAAAAATTCTGCAGCAGGCCTCAACGTGGCAGACCTGAGGTTCGGAACCGTTGAAACGTGGCTGGTGTGGAAACTCACCAACGGCGCGCATCATGTCACCGACCACACCAACGCCGCCGTCACTGGCCTTACCGTTGCATCGGGAACAGACTGGAACTCTGCAGTTCTCTCTGCGTTTGATATTCCACAGTCATGTTTGCCCACAATTGTCCCAAGTTCTGGGCACATTGGAAACGCAACAGATCTTCCAGGAGCTCCGCCCATCATGGCGTTAGCCGGTGACCAACAAGCGTCACTCGTCGGTCAAGGATGCATTGAAAGTGGTCTTGCAAAAATCACTTTCGGTACGGGCGGCATGTTGGACATGTTCACCGGATACGACATGCCCACCCAAGCACGCCGCAATACACACGGAACATTTCCCATCGTGGCGTTCAGCGAC
>CAIVDG010000031.1 GCA_903904615.1 uncultured Acidimicrobiaceae bacterium
AGGCGGACTACCGTGGAGAACCGTGCCACGTAGCCATCCATTCACCGCCCATATCCCTGCCCTCACCAACAAAGAGGGAATTCTGTACGACGTTGTTGGCGTCGGTAACGCACTCGTCGACATGATTGCCATGGTGGACGACGCATTTTTGCAGTCGAACAACATGGTGAAGGGTTCCATGGCACTCATTGAGACCGACCGTGCGCTGGAACTCACCTCTGCAGTTGGAACGTCAACGCGTACAAGCGGCGGTTCTGGTGCAAACACGTTGGCTGGCATCGCAAGTCTTGGCGGCGAGGTGGCTTTTATTGGGAAAGTTGCCAATGACGATCTTGGAAAAGAATTTGCCGGAGACATGACATCGGTGGGTGTTGATTTCCGAAGCGGAACTGCCTCGGGTGATGAGCCAACGGGGCGTTGCATTATTGCGGTCACACCCGATGCACAGCGCACAATGAATACCTTTCTCGGAATCTCCACACAGTTGTCATCAACAGACCTTGATCCAGCTGTCATTGGTGCCGGTGCAGTGTTGTACTTAGAGGGTTACCTGTTTGACCGCGATGAAGCAAAGGTTGCATTCCGCCAAGCTGCAACTATCGCTCACGAACACGGTCGTGTCGTCTCGCTCACACTGTCCGATTCATTCTGTGTAGACCGACACCGTGCAGACTTCCAGGCGTTGGTGCGCGATGAGATTGACATTCTGTTTGCAAACGAAGATGAGTTGAAGTCGCTATATGAAGTAAACGATTTTGACGATGCCGTTCAGCTGTTGCGACGCGATTGCCACATTGCGGCTGTGACTCGCAGTGAGAAGGGCGCTGTCATCGTCACCCGAGACGATGTGCACGCTGTTCCTGCAGCGCCCGTTGCGTCGGTGGTGGATACAACAGGTGCGGGCGACTTATTTGCGGCCGGATTCTTGCGCGGACTGACGCAAGGCAAAGATCTCACCAGTTGCGCACGTATTGGCGCAATCGCCGCGGCAGAAGTTATTTCTCATGTGGGGCCACGTCCGTTGGTGCCACTTGTTGGGCTCTTGCCCGATGACCTTCGCTGATTTGTAGGCTCACCAGTATGAGTGACACCACCGGATTAACCGTTCTTGGAAAGACCGTTCAGCATTCCATCGATCATGTTGAAGTGTTTCCTGCGCCGAAGAACATCTCGTCAGTCACATTTGATTCTGACGAAGTGCAATCCATTTGCCCTGTGACGAATCAACCCGATATCTCAAGTGTTTCCATTGAATACGAACCAGGTGACTTTTGCATTGAATCAAAGAGCCTGAAGTTGTACCTGTGGGGCTTTCGAGATCGCGCAGTTTTTGCAGAAGCACTTGCAGCAGAGATTGCGGGCGAAGTCATGGCCACAGCCAAGCCTCGTCGTGTGTGCGTCACTCTCACTCAACATCCGCGCGGCGGAATAACAATTACCGCAGTTAGCGAACTCCGCGCGTAATTACTGCTTGCGTCCGCGTTCCATAATCTTGGCGCGACGTTCTGCAACTTTCTTCGGGTCGAACTGAGCCTTGCGCCATTCAGCACCCACTGCTGATTCATGTTCCCATTTGGCCATTTCTTGGGCATGGCTTGCATAGGTGGAACGAATTTGGCGCACGCCGTCTTGTTCGTTACCGATGATGTCGAGAGCAATTTGACGTGTGAACGGCATGAGTTGCTCGTGGGGAACAACGTGGTTCACAAGACCGAATGCCAATGCTTCGTCGGCAAGCATGAAGTTGCCAGTGAAACTCATCTCGCGCGCACGGCGAACACCGATGGCTTGCGGAAGAAGAACAGTGAGACCCCAGCCCGGCATGATCCCTACGCGTGAATGGGTGTCGCCGAATTTTGCGTTCTCGGAGGCAATGAGAAAGTCGCAGTTCAAGGCAAGTTCGAATCCACCTGTAATTGCAACACCGTTCACTGCGCCGATGAGCGGCTTTGACACTTTCGGGAAGGGTCCACGAACTCCCGTGGAATTTACGCTTCCGTCTGCTCCCGTACCACCCAAGTTTCCGGCAGTGTCGCCAAGTTCTTTTAGGTCGAGGCCAGCGCAGAACGCAGGGTCTGTGCCGGTGAGAATCAGAACATCAACATCGGGGTCGGCATCTGCTTTCAGCATTAACTCGGGAAGCAGGCGGAGAACCTCGCTAGAGAGTGCATTGCGTGCCTCGGGCCTATTGAAGGTGATGGTGGCAATGCGGTCGCTGACGTCATACAGAATTACTTGGGACATAGTGCAAACCGTAGGCGACCGAGCGGTGGGGCTCCGAACTGAGTGTGCGAAACTAGACGCATGAGCCTTGTTCTTGTGTCCGTCGTGGACGGCGTCGCCACCCTTACTCTCAACAATCCCGATGAGCGCAACACGCTCACCCAGCCCATGGTGGATGAAATCACCGCTGCGATGGATCGCATTGAAGGGGACTCTTCCATTGGCGCACTTGTTGTGACGGGAACAGCGCCTGCATTTTGTGCCGGTGCAAACCTGGGCAACTTGGCTACTGCAACGGGCGAGAGCCTCGGAGTCATCTATGAAGGTTTCTTGCGAATTGCACGAAGCCCGCTTCCCACTATCGCGGCAGTGAATGGTGCAGCAGTTGGCGCTGGCATGAACTTGGCCTTGGGATGCGATATTCGCATTGCTGCTCGTCGCGCAAAGTTCGACACGCGGTTCCTACAGATTGGAATTCACCCAGGTGGTGGACACACGTGGATGCTGCGTCGAATCACCGGACCACAAACAACCTTTGCCACTGTGGTGTTCGGCGAAATTTTGTCGGGTGAAGAAGCAGAACGTGTGGGCTTGGTGTGGAAGTGCGTGGACGATGATCAATTGTTGGTGGAAGCACAAAAGCTCGCCGCGCGCGCCGCAGATATTCCTCGACCATTGTTGGAGAGTGTGAAGAAGACCATTCAAGACATGCCGAATGTGGACAACCATCCGGATGCTGTGAAGCGTGAATTGGAACCCCAACTATGGAGCACCAAGCAACCATGGTTTGCAGAACGCTTAGCTGCGCTTCAGAAGAAGATCTCAAAGAAGTAAACAACTACTCGTTGCTGCATCTGCGGTGCAGATGTTCGCCGTTACCATTACAGAAGTGATGAGAAAGCCACTGATTGCCTTTGTGTGTGCGGTGGTCGGGTTGGTTGTGGTCTCTGGACCATCGGCATCGTCTGCCCCCGTTGCTCAGCCATGGCAGCTCGATCGCATTAATCAGCGAAACTTGCCGTTTGATACGAATTCCTCGTTTGGTCCATTGACAGGCGAAGGAATCACCATCTACATCGTCGACTCCGGCACAAATCTCTCGCACGAACAATTCGGCGGCAGAACTGTTGTGGGGCTCGACACTTTGACTCCACGCGGTGATGATCCAGTTTCTCCACTGTCATCCGACTGTGACGGACACGGAACTCACGTGGCAGCCCTTGCCGCGGGTGCAACTGTGGGTGTTGCGCGCGGAGCCACCATTGTCTCTGTTCGTGTTCTTGACTGCGATGGCGAAGGCGATGTGTCAGACGTTGTTACTGCGCTGCAGTGGATTCGGGGTCATCATGTGAGTGGTCGCGCAGCAGTGGTGAACCTCAGTCTTGGAGTTGACCGAGGCGATGAGGGGCAGTCAATAGATGACCAAGTGAATGCGTTGTTGAATGAAGGTGTAGTGGTCACTATTGCAGCAGGAAATGGTGACGCGTATGGCCGTTACAACTCGTGCGACATCTCACCAGCACATGTGCCCGGTGCACTCACCGTCGGTGCAATCGCAATTAACGATGCATTCACCACATACTCCGGATACGGACCGTGTGTGGACCTGGTGGCACCTGGTGGCACAACTTCTACAGGTATTGAGTCAGCGTGGATTGGTGGTGCATCCGCTTACGACGTTGACGCGGGCACATCGATGGCATCCCCACTTGTTGCTGGCTATGCGGCGTTGTTGGCACAACAGCAACCAGGCCTGTGCGCAGACGATATTTCCGATGCAATTGTGGCTCGGGCAACCACAGGCGTCGTCGCTGCGCTCGATGCGCAAACAGCCAACAGGTTGTTGTTTGTTGATACGGCACCTGTGGTGGCTGGCATTCCCGGCCTGCCATCGAACGTTGTGCTGTCGACGGGTGGAAGTTCGCTAGGAGTGTCGTGGGATGCGCCGTGTGATGGAGGATCTCCCATTACATCAACACGTATTGCGCTTGTTCGAAACGGCACAGTTGTGAAGAAGGTAACTGTTGGGCCTGGAATCACTAGTACACGTTTCACAAATTTGCCCGTGGGTGCTCAGTACAGCGTTGTTGTGAAAGCAG